>NZ_JAIUIQ010000068.1:0-26426 GCF_020165735.1 Mesorhizobium sp. B283B1A | reverse complement strand
CGCGCTCAATCGCTGTTTCATTAGCTTTTCCTGATTAATCCAGTCAACCCACAGGCTCGGATCGGCGACTCCTGATCCTGACGCTGTTCGGTCGGACCCTGTGAGGGCACGGTCGGGGCGCCGTCGGGCGCCACTGCCGGGCTCGGGAATTATCGCTTCTGGTTCAATGGAGATGACAAGCCACTCCCGGCTTCGTCAGCGCCTAGTCCAGCCATGTAATGGGTTGCCAAAATATCAGCGGCCCCTTGTTCATGTTTTGCATCTACACATTTTTGCTTCGACCTGGAACCGCGGCTTGTGGCGATGCACACGATCCACAAGTTGGCCGAAACTTTCGGCGATTTGCCCATTTGACGACGCGCGGATGCCCCCACGCCTAATGGGCGGCCGTTGGTTCAACGCGTGCTAATAGCTGACAGACGGGTTACGGCCCGAGAGCTGTCAGGCGACAATGCGCCTCATGGCGGCCGCAGCCGAGGATTTCGCGTCCGCCCGAAAGCAGACATCGCAGCTGACCATACTGAAGGTCGCGCTTGAGCCATGTTCGGACCTACGCGGGAACAAGCGTGAACGTCTCATCTCAACTTACATTCCAGTCCAAACGAACGAACACGAGTCTCGGGCGTGCAACGAGCCAAGCTTGCATCAAATCGATGCAAACTACGTTGTCGCAACCGACTCAGATGGTGCGACCTCAACGGCTCAGCGCATCCAGCGCCCTTTGTGCGGCGATGAGGTCGACGATTGGATACCTAGTGTTAAATGTGTGGACCACCGCTTCCAGACGCGTCGCGGCCTCATGGAGACGACCTTGACGTGCCAGAACTTGTGCTAGCTGCGTTGTGGCGCGAAGCTCGAAGAGTCTCGCTTGCTGCCGACGGGCAGTAGCAATTGCTGTTTCGAATAGGTGCGCGGCACCTGTCAGGTCATCTCTGCCCGCGGCGATTTGGCCACGAAGGCGAATACATTCTGCCAGGTAGCTCGCCTCGTCCGTATCGAAAACGAGGGTATCGACATCATCAAGCATTTGCGATGCCTCTTCGATGCGACCGGCCCGCAGGAGAAGATCACAAAGTTCGCATGTTTTCTCAGGGGTATGGAATACGACGCCCTGCCCACGCCAAAGAACCACGCTCTCCCGGACATCATCGATGCCGGCATAAAGTTCGCCTAAATGCGAGCGGGCATGACCACGCCACCTGATACCGCTACTTCGACGCGCCGTGTAGCCATGCAGTTCGCAAATCTCGACGATCTTCGTAGCGCTCTCAAGGAGTTCCTCGTATTGACCAAGTAGCGCGCACAATTCGCAATGCCCGAGAAGACGCCACGCGACTTCGAAGGGCTTATCGATCTGATCAAAATTTAGCATCAGGCGCTCTTTCTCTTCGACTGCAGCATCAAAGAAACCCAATATCGTCAGCGATCCGCTGAGATATGCCTGGGCAGACAAACGGGGTTGATCCGCACCGGCGAACAAAATACGACGACTTGGGTCAACCGGATCAATCAGATCAAGGGCCTTGCGCAAGGCCTCCGCTGCCAGCGGCTCTTCTCCCCGGTTCGAATGAGCGATCCCCTTTGATGCCCAAAGACCGCTCAGATAGGCGGTTGGAAGGAGATCGGCACAGTTTGCGAGCTGCCCTTCGGCCAAGGTCAAGTAATCTTGATTGCGCCCAGTGGCATAAAAAAATGGAGCGAGTGACAGCGCAACGTCACATTGCAATTCGACAGATGCAGTGTTCGCGGCAGCAAGACGTGCGTCTTCAAGCGCCTTCCTAATGCGCTCAGAACGATAGCCTTCAGCCTGCATCAATGCATTGGCCATCGCAAGGTGGAGACGTGTCATCCGTTCGGCGCCGACGGAGACGTCGCCAAGTCTCCGGCTGCAGTCGATAGCACTGGCAAAGTGAGACACGGCTTCCCGAGTGGCAGCTCTGGCCAGGGCGGCCCTTCCCGCCTTTTGCCAGTGATCGAGCGCGCCCGCCCAATCCCCAGCTTCCTGAAAGTGGTGCGCGAGGAGCTCGGGTTGCGCTTCAGTGATTTCGGTCCACTTTTCCTCCAACACATCTGCGACGCGCTTATGTAGCTCCTGGCGGTTAGCGCGCAGCAGCGTGCCATAGGCTGCGTCCTGAACGAGCGCATGCTTGAACAGGTAAGTGGCCAGTGGCCGCGTCCCGCGGCAGAACACCAGACCGGCGCCGACGAGTTGATCCAGTGCGCCATCTAGCTCAACGGCATTTCCCTGTGCGACCGCTGCCAGCAATTCATAGGAGAACTCCCGACCGAGAACCGCGCCAACCTGTGCGACCTGCTTAACGGCTGAGCCGAGGCGATCGAGCCGCGCCATCAACGAGGCATGCAGCGTCGCGGGAACGTTCAACGCCGTCGCGGCAGCTTTTGAGAGCACTGTTTTGGCGTTGCCGCTCTCCAACACCGCCTTGGTCAGTTCCTCGACGAACAGTGGCACCCCATCCGTGCGCTCGATGATCTCCGCGACAACGTCGCTCGGCAGCTCCCCGCTGCCAACGACCCGCTGGACCAGCGCGGCGCCTTCACGACGGTCGAGTCGATTGAGGACCAGAACGGTGACGTGCGCCTGCCCGGTCCACGGCGGTTGAAACTCGGGGCGGAACGTGAGGAGAAGCAACACCGGCAGGCGCGGCACCCGCTCGATGACCAGGTCGAGCAGCTCGCGCGAGCTCGGGTCAATCCAGTGGACGTCCTCGAAGAGCATCAGCACCGGACCTTGTCGCGCCAGATCTTCGAGCTGCCGGAGCAGCGCATCGAAGGTTTTCTCTTTCTTACGCTGGGGCGTCAGTTGGAGAGGCGGGAAGCGGCCTTCGGTCGGCAAGGACAGTAGGTCGGCCAGCAGTGCCGCGTCCTCCGGCGAGGCCGGGACAATAAGGGCCGCAAGCTTATCCAGCTTGCTATCAGGCGGATCGTCGCGCTCCAACCCGGCGGCACGTTCTAGCTGCGCAATGGTCGGGTGGAGCGCGCTGTCTTGATGGTGCGGCGAACAGAAATAGCGCAATCGGGTGTGTGGCTCATTCTGGATCCGTTCCTGCAAGGTGACGGTGAGGCGCGACTTTCCGATGCCGGGCTCGCCTGAGAGCAGCACCACTCGACCCTCACCACTTTTGGCGCGATGCCAGTGTCGCTGCAGCAGATCGACCTCCTCCTCACGCCCGACCAGCGGCGTCGGTGTCGTCCCATGCAGCGCCTCGAACCGGCTTTCGACGGCGCTCTCACGAACCACTTGATAAGGATGGATCGGCTCCGGAAAGCCTTTCACCTCGACGGCGCCAAGATCACGATATTCGAAAAGATCGCCGACCAGCTGCCGCGTTTGCGGCCCGATCACGACCGCGTCGGGTTCAGCAAGAGCTTGCAGCCGGGCGGCGAGGTTCGGCGTCTCGCCCACGACGCCACGCTCTTGCCCTTCGCCGGCGGTGATCAGATCGCCAACGACGACCTGTCCGGTGCCGATGCCGATACGAACCCGCAATGGCTCAGGCTCTGGGAGTCGCCTAACGGCATTGACGAGAGCAAGGCCAGCGCGCACCGCCTGCTCGGCGGCGTTCTCGCGCGCCTGCGGGTAGCCGAAATACACCAAAACGCCGTCGCCCATATACTTGGCGACGAAGCCGCCGAAGTGAGGGACAATATCGGCGACACAACGGTGATACGCTCCGATGGTCTCGCGCAGGTCCTCTGGATCCAGACGCGTCGCCAAGGCCGTCGAGGCGACGAGATCGACGAACATGACGGTCAGCTGTCGACGCTCCGCGCTTAGGTCCCGGGTGCCGCTCTGAGGCGCGATGTCCTCGGTGGCCGGGTCGGAATGCCTTGACCACGGCCCCAGCCCCTCGACCGCCTTGCGGAATCGCTTGCGATGACCGAGGAGCATCCCGAGCTTCTCAAGGTCGGCATCGGTCAGTTCCGGCAGGACCTCCGCATCGATCGCGTTGTCGCGAAATGCCTGCTCGTATTGCTGGAGGCCGAGGCCTCGCAACCAAGTGGCAATGTCCACACAGCCCTCCCAAGGCTGACTTCGGGTCCCTCAGCCGCAATATTAACTCAGATGCCAGGGAAATGCTGTAGTCCAACATGTTACCGCGGCGATGACAGCTGTGAACAAAGCGGACTATACGCCCCTTAGGGATTAAGCGCCTTATGTCTGCCATTGTGGCAAATTGCGGCTTTCCCGAAAGCGGTCATCACTCAACGTGCGCCGGAAAGGCCAGTTGGGAGGGGCTCGGCTGGTCTACTTTCGAGCATACATCGCTGCGACGCTCCGGCAGTTCCACGCCAGAACGCGGCGATCGGAAATCCTTAGTTGGCCACAATCCCTAATGCAGTCAACGTTTGTGGGGTGATCGTTCCCGTGACCTTGAGATTATAGTCCGACTGCAATCTCAATAGGCCGGCCCGCATTTCGGGGCTCATCGTCCCGTCCAAGTCCCCATTGTAGTAGCCGAACGCAAGCATCGCGAATTGAACTTGGAAAACGATTTCTTTGAACCTGTTGGCATTTCCAGGAAGCGTCGCAAGAGGAGCGGGTGCCGGCGCCGCTATGGGTGGTTGATAGGGAGGTGCAGGTGCCTGATAGACGGGTGCTGAATCTGCCGGCGGCGGATAGTAAGTGCCTCCGGATGAAGATCGGTGGCTGCTGTGCGAGCTATGGCTGCTGTGCGAGCTATGGCCAGTTAACGTGTATTTGTGATCCAGTTTGAAGATATCAAAAAGCGATTTTGTCTTGCCGCCATCGCTAGTTGGTGCGAGCGGCATCGCGACACTTTCTATCGGCATAAACCCCGCTGCGATCAAGGATGGGATCGCGAAGAACCGTTTTTTCATGCGACACCAAACCTTCCATATCCGTGCACTTTTGGATGCCATTGGAAGAAGCCGCCGCACTCGTTGCGAAGACTGCAATCGACGCAATCCTCAACGTAAGCCCGTTTCCAATCTGAGATCGTAGATGGCGCGAATGCTCGATAGTGAGCGGGGACGGTGCACAGCGGGAAATTGTAGAGCTTGGTGTCGATGCCACGGCTGATCGAGAAATCCAGCGCCTTGCTCACCAAATCGAAGCCTAGGGAACTGTCGAAAAACAGAGAATCCCAGTTCTTTCGGCCATAGCCGATATTTTCGAGCTGCATGATTGCCCATTTGTCGATGAATGGTAGGGCGACCGTCACGAACTTCGCTAGGTCCAGCAGCCCAGGTGCGTTGGGCTTCATAAGTACAGTCCGTAACTCGATTTTTGCCCCAGCCTCGCAAAGGATGGAAAGGTTGTTCCTGACCTGATCGAAGGCGCCAAGCTTTCCGACGACATGATCGTGGGTCGCGCTGTCGCTGGAGTAGACGGGAATCCCCCAAAGGATTCGGCTCAAATCCAAATCACGGAGCTTTGCGAGATCGTCGCGATCAAAATGCTGCGCATTGGTCAGGAGGTGAAAGTCGATGTCACGCCGCTGCTCCATCGTCTTTCGCAGGAATTCGAACAGCTCCGATTTGAAAAGGGTCGGCTCTCCGCCTGACAGGCCGATCGTTGAACTCTCCGGTGCCAGAAGCACGGCCGTCTCGAAAAACGGAAACATGTCTACGTGCTGCTTTTTCGGCGGCTGCGAGCACATCGCGCATAGTTGGTCGCAGCGTTCGGTGATCAAAAGCGTATTGTGGCGCGAGTTCGCCCGAATAAGCCGATGTGCCGCTTTTCGAAATGGCACGACAAACACAACATCACCGTTCACCTCGGATGGGTCGATCCCAAACAAGCAAAGGCTGCCTGCCGCCCCTGTAAAGAGCGCCTTTTCACCGTCGGCGGTTGCCAATGTTGCGTCCAGCGAACTGACGTTGCTCAGTTGCTCAGGCATTCCTTCGTACGTCCGCAGCCGAACCACATATGGATCGACAGCGTTTGTATCGATCTTGAGGCGGAGCGGGATCATGTATGCACCGGGATCATATGATCCCCCCAAGATGGCACACGGGCCCATTTAGCGACCGATCGAAGCGCGGCTTCATCCCGCCGACTGATAACCTCTACAACCTTGTCGAAGACGTGCATGTGTCGTTGGCAGAACCAGGTATCGATGCGAGCCATGTCAATTCGCCCGTCCCTCGACAGATCGTCGACAACGTCTGTCCCGCAGAAGGGCTGATAGGCGCAGTGGATGCAGTCCGGATCAAAGTTGTTGAGCGAGGCACTATTGAGCAACCGGATCTTGGCTTGGTCGATGCCGGCCATCACCGTGCCGATCGACAGATCGACGCGCCCTATGCGCGAAAGCATCCTGGCTTCATCCGTCGGGTAAAGCTGCCCGTCGTGATCAATGACTATGTAGTCCGAAGCGAAGAAGTTGGGATTGCGGAGATCGACATGATCGTCGGCCCCCGACCTGAGGAATCTCCTTAGGCACTGGCTGAAATAATATTCCTCGACGTAACCACCAGTGCGATGGTTCCGATCAATGAGGTAGTCGATGAAGCTGGAATGAAGTGCATTCCACTTGGCTATCGAATGCGGATCGGTTTTTCGGCGACGAGCAAACCCTTGGTAGTTTATCGGTCTGAGATAGATCGATTGCATCCCGTAGCGCTCCGAAATTGCCGACGAGTTCCTCGAAATCCGGCGGCTCATCAACATCGATCGTGGGAAGCGCGGATACCTTGCCCGGTCCAAGGCGACGCACAGCGTCGGCGAGGTTTTTGAAGAACGCATCGGTTGTAACATCATCATGGGTGCGCTGGCGCTGATGAGTATTTCGATCTCCGTCTAGCGACGTGCTGACGAAGGTGTCCGCTTCGTCGAGGTAAGCCCATTCTCGCTCGCTCAAGCGTTGGAGATTGGTGCAGACCACAAACTGGCTGCCGGGAAACCTCGATCGTGCGAATGAGCGTATCTGTTCAAGCAAATCGACACGTAGCAAAGGTTCGCCGCCTTGAAACTCGACTTTAATCCGTGGCCCCTTCATCGCTCCGATAAGCCTGAGAGCGGCGTTCAGCGTCTCTTCGCTCCAGTCGAAACCTTGTGCATTTTCCGGCGCTCGGGAAACTTGACAGTAGCCGCACGTCAGATTGCAGCGCAGCGTAGGCACGAGGATAACGTAAGAAAGTTCCTGCTGTTTTGATTGGCGTCGAGCCCATCGATAGGCAAAGGCCGTCCAGTCGGGGTCGCCTTTCCGTTCGAACGAATGGCCACTTTCACGGAGAAAAGTATGATCGTCCGCCGATAGTTTGTTGCCGACATACCGTTCGAGAAATGACTGATCGCTGAGGAAGAACCCGCCTGCATCGTCGGTTAAGAGAAATTCGCCATCGCCACGCTCGCGAAACTTAAGTGGCCACACTGTCATTTCGCTGTCACCGCTTCGATCAAGGCTTGCCGAAGCGGCAGCGTCTCAACGTAGATCTTCTCTCGATAAACGGCATGGAGCACGCTTTTGCGCACGTCAGCCATATCACCAGGAGAAATGCAAGCCACCTCAACCCCAGCAGCCGATGCGACAAATCTAAGGGATGGATATTGAGCTTGGACACGAACTAACGCACCATCCAAAAAACTGCGAAAGTTCGGCGGAATCTCAATTGTAATCTGATCTGCGCTGTGCGGCCCCATCTGGTCGAAAATCTCCACCCCGGCCATTATACTTTGAAATTCAGATTTGAATATCGGCAGACAGCTATATTCGAGGGAAATGCCTAAGGCGGTCTCGTCAGGCTTAATGACTGTCAAAGAGCCTCTTGTACTGGGACCCGACACATGTCTCAGCATAGGCTCTCGCACGGAATGCCGTCCTTGTCGCGGTCGAGCTTGCCGCCCCAGGGGCAGTTGGCCAAATACCAGTTCGCTTCATCGCAAGAACTGATTTGCGGGCACGTTCGGCGCGGCTGGCAGGAGTAGCTCTGCGCCACCTGAGGGCGGCTGATGATCCCGAGCGGCTTGATAGTGGATGGCTTAACGCCCCCGGCATGCTCTGCGCGCCATTCCCAGGGCGCCTGAAAGGCACCAACCCACAGACCGACTTTGGCCGCCTCTGCCTTCGCCTGCTGCCTCGCATAGGCCCCGTGACTGTATTTGGGCCAATCCAGGGCCAAGCCATTCTCAACCAGCCATCCGGCGATGCTCTTGCCGTCCGCGCGGTGGCAGTCCCCGACATAGCGGCCATAACGGTCCCACGAGACGAACGTACAAAGAGTGGGCCTGGAGAGCGTCAGGAACTTGTCAAGGGCAGCGGCCGACTTGACGCCGCACTGATATCGAAAGCCCTTGGCGTCGTCGCACTGCTGCGCGGACTCAGGAGCGTCGATGCCGTTGAAGCGGATGCGCTGTCCGTGGATCTCGATCGTGTCGCCGTCGATGACGGAAGCCACCCCGGCGATCGGCTCCGGAGTACGCCCAATCCAGTGGGATACGTTGAGGTCGAGTGCGCCTTCGCTGTGGTGAACGACAAACTGCGCCACGAAGGCGGCCATCGCCGCCACTGTCACGAACACCAGCCGCTTCGGAATGCCTGCCAGCCTACGAGCACGCCGTCGCTGTGCGCCTCTCCGTTTGCGCCATTGGTCGGACCGATTGTCGTATCGGTATTTGTCCACACCCCTCACTCCCCAAGAGGAAGATGCGCCACTGCCCTAAAAAGCCAACATAAGGTCCGCCTGCGCGGGTAGGCCGCCTAAGGCCGATGATCGTCAATTCCCTGCAGTCTTGCTCCCCGAAGCCACCCCCTTGAACAGGGACAGCGAGTCTACCTGATCCAGCATTGAACACATCTTGTTCGGAGAGTCGAAATTGAAGCCCAAGCACTTCTGATCCGCCGCACATGCCATGACACAATCGGCGTATGCGCCAGGGACGTTTGAATAAGAGTCGCCCACCACAACGGTGTTCTTGTAGAAAACGAGACTGGAGTATTGCAGCTTACCCGCAACCGCCTGCTTCGCTGCCATGGTGGCATCTGGATCCTTCACCAAAATAGACGCGTCCCCTTTCATGAAACATGCAGAATGCTTTTTGTCGTATGTGATAGCTGAGCAACGATTGTCGCCCTCGCATTGGGTCTGACATTGGTCGAATGACACATTCCATAGCGGCATACTCGGGAGGTCGAAGCCCATCGCGTCCCAGCCATCCTGGGCAACGAGTTTATTCGCCATCTCGGCTCTGCCAGCGGGGGCTTCATAGTCACTAGCGCTAAAGGTGCCTTTGTCGAGCCATACACATTTCGATCCGAGTTCTAAAGCGGATGCGTCATTCAGCCCGATGGATGCGAGAGTCGTCGCGGGAGAAACCGGCGCTTGAGGCCTCGCCGTTGGGGAGGCCCGGTTCACCAGGTCTGCGTTTACGTCGACGCCATTGACGAGCCGGCGTGTGTAGCACCAGGCATGATCCCAAGTCGCATCGTGTTCGTCATTGAAATGATGGCCAGAAACCAACGACCAGTGCGAACCCTGCCAGTCCATTTCTCGAGTGAGGAACTTGTTGAAGTCCGCAGTTATGACATCGGGTTGTTTTGGAACCGGCGTCGGAGTTGTGGTCTCCGGTTTAGGAGACACTTCGGGGGCAGGTGCTTTGCTGCGCTCCGTCTTACCTTGCTGGGGTACTGTCTCCGTCGTTGGTATCCTGTCGTCGCGTTTTTCGGTTTGCGTCGTGTCTATGACAGGTGGAAGTCCGTGGTCTCGTCCGAAGAACAGCGCCGCCCCGTAACCGATACCAACAGCAGCGACGGCGATCGCACCGCCTGTCATCATCCTCCTGAAGGCGTTTGCGCGGGCGATCTTGTCATACGCCGCAGCCTCTGCCTGCAGCGTCGGGATGGCCGCCTGTTTGACGACCAGATCGACAGCGCGCTCAAGAAGCGCCGTGTTATGCCGGATCAGCACTTTTGCGGCCACCCTTTGTAGACACCTTGACCAGATCGGCGACCTCGGCCGGCAAATCCTCGTTCAGCGCCTTTCGAAGAGCATCCGGATCGTCGGTCAAAACCGGCACATAGAGGATTTCTTTCACGACCTTTTCGACAGGAACCTCAACCCGTTTCTCGACCTCCCTGTCGACAACCACTTCAAAAGGGACCTTGACGGTGCGAACTCGGCGCCAGCGCCATCTTATTAGCATCCGTCTAATCAGTCTCGACAGTCGGCTCTCGGAGCGGTCCTCGGCCTGTGCTGCTATTCTCTGCAAGCCGAGCGCCACCATGGCAGTGATCGGACCGGCCAATCCGGCAATTACTGCGAGAGAGCCAAACCAGATTGCCGCAACCTTTCCTGCTTGGGCCTCGCTTACTTCTTCCGGCTTTTCGCCATACCAGCGAGCCGCGATGCGTCTGATCTGGTCTGTGCGAGCAAGCGGGATGCGCTTCTTTTCGAGTCCGTTCAACTGGGTCGCTATTTCGTCGCGCCGCGCCTGATTTGCAGCCAATACCTTATCCTGGGAGGCCTCCGCTGATTGGGCGGAAGCCAACGTGCTCCGCGCCTGATTTAGGCGCTGCTCCCAATCCGCGGACGTGGCGTCTAGTGACTTTTCGAGGTCACTTCGGCGGTTCTGAAGCACCTGTTTCTGGTCGGCAGTCATCTCAGGGCTTTCAGCCCTCAGGCGGTCGAACTCTGCTCGGGCAGCCGCGATCTCTTGATCTATGGCGAGGATTTGCGGTTCGTATTTCGCCTCCAGCTTGGCGCGAGGATTGGCAAGTTTTCCGATCTCGTCTTCCCAGTGCTTCACGGACGCAGCGTCGCCGGCTTCTCGCGCGTCTTTGATCCGCTGCACGAAACTGTCCCTCTGCCCTTCAAACTCCCCCACAGCCTGCTTAACCTTGCCGTCGCGCTCGGCGACCAAGTCCGCTCGCCTCTGCTCGCTCTCGTGGACTTGTTCCCGTGCTCTGGCCGCCTGAGGCGTTAATACGGTGGCAGCCTGGAGTTCGGTGTCGACGTCGGCGATACGGTCCTGGATTTCCTTACGAGCCTTGTCGGCAAGCGCACTCACCTCTTCCAGATCCGCCCTTGCCTTCGCGACCTGATCAGTCTGCTGAGCTGCCTGATCCGAGGCATTCAGCTTCGCGCTCTCTCTGTTGAGCGAGTCGATCCCATCGGCCAGCTCCTCATATTGCAGTTCACGAAGGGTGCCGGCGCGCTCCAAGCCCAGCAAGACCGTCTCAAAAGTGATACCGGCCAGAAGCAGGAGAAACACCAGGATAAAAGGCTTCCAGAACCAGGAGGCGCTGTACAAGAGGGTCGCGATCGGAATCTTCGTAAGCTCTGCGATCGAGACGATGAAGAACGGCGCGCTGGCCAGAATGAGGTCCATCGCGGTCGCAGATTGACTTGCTTCGAAGGCCTGGACGCCCAATACAAGGCCGGTGGCAAGGCCAATGATTGAAGCTATGATCTCCAGTGCCCACGCGCCACGGTATGTCCACTGGCCATAGCTGGCTAGCTTCTGGCTCATACTTGCGTACATCAGGCTCCCGCCTCCCCTATATCCCCAGGGCACCTTGCCACTCAGCACAGGTCTTTGCATCAAAAATTGCTGTGCGCTTGGTGAATCGCCTTGATTTCGAGAAACATCGTTACTTTCACGCCTGCATATCGACTGAATATCTGCGAGTCGACGGGCGCGAATACCATGTGGCCCGTTAGCGGTTGAGCAGCCCTGCGACGAGAATAAGCATCATTGCCACGGCGACCACTCGAAATGCGCCGACAACGCCTCGGACAAAAAAGCTTTGGCGAGGCGACGGCGTCTGGTCGATATTTTTGGCTAACGCCTTCGGGTCGCTTGCACCCAAGCTTTCACGTGAAGGTCAATCCTGTGCCTGGAGCCCCGGCACTTATTCGACTGCCCTCCGTCCCCGATGTGGGCCCAGCGCATGAAGGCTACTTCCTCCTCAGGCTAAGTCGCGAAGGCCGGCATTCAGTCTTTTAGTGATCGCAATGCCCTTCCGACCGAGTTGAGCCCGACAGCGGGATGACAGCTTTAGATGATCTCCTCCTGTTAGCTGTCAGTCCGTTATCGGCCCCAAAGCTGTCGAGAGCAGACTTTGTTGGTGACCATACCGAACGTCGGAGCCGCGCAAAGTGCCGTCGTTGGGAATTTAAAACATTTTTCCCGTGGCAAGCCTTTACCGAGGATAAAAGAGGAAAGACATGTCGGTCAAAATCCTACAAATCAACTACAAGCTCAACGGGTCGAGGGCCGAGTATGAGAGAGAAAACCTACCCTACGCTCACACCATCGAGGACATACCAGGCCTGCGCTGGAAAGTCTGGATCATAAACGAGGCCCAAAGCGAAGCCGGCGGGATCTACCTATTCGACGACGATGCCGCAGTGAAAGCCTTCTTGGACGGGCCAATTATTGCGGAGATGAAAGGTGACCCGACGTTGAGCACCAAGGCGTTTGAAGTGATCCCAGAACTCACGACCGTCACACGTGGTCCGGTGAAGTAGTATTCTCGGAGGTTGGGAGGGCGCATGTTGCGGAGAAGAGACTGGGTATCTTCATGGCCTCGCGATCCAAGAAAAAGCAAATCGCCATACCTGTCTCGGCTTTGTATTGCGCCTCAGTGCTCTCAATCCTTCGGGTCGCGCGAAATCTGGCCGTGATGGAAGTCTTCGCGAATCGTGGTCTTGGGTCTGAAATGTTCCAAAATGATCCTAAGCAGTTTACGGCCGAGATCGCCGCGCAAGGCTGCCGGATCCGCCTGTTGGATTCAGATAGCCATTTGCAATACTACCTCACCGGCCAGCCGACTGGCCCCGGGCCATGCGTATGCTCTGAGCAATGCTATAGGCGTCAACAGCCCTGCGATGAACTCAACGGCAATATCAGGCTGACGCTCGCGGCAAAATTATCCAGCCGGTTTGGGCAATAAGGATGTGACACGCAATTCCGGAAGGTCGCGGCTCAATTCGGGCGCTGCCGAACTCCACTGGCAAGACGTCCAGGATCAGTCTTAGACCGAAGCCTTTGTCGAGCTTTGGAGCAACCGGCGGCCCACCATTCTCTTGCCAATCGAGTTCAAGCCCGTGGGTCGTGACCTCCCACCGGATGCTAACCGACCCGTTCGCATTCGAAAGCGCCCCGAACTTGGCCGCGTTGGTGCAAAGCTCGTTGAAAACAAGGGCAAGCGAAACGTTCAACCGCGCCTGCAGCCTGAGGTCAGCACCCTGAATTTCGAATCTGGTCGGGGATCGAAAGGGCTCTGTAACGCTGGTTATCAGGTCTCTTAATCCAAAGGGCTCGCCCTGTTGTGCAACAGCCAGATCAGTAGCCTTGGCCAAGGCGGTAAGCCTGCCGAGAAATCCGTTCAGCGCGTTCCGATCAGCGGCACCACGTCCAAATGACTGCGTAGCCAGCGCCTGGATAATGCTCAGTGAGTTCTTGACGCGGTGATGGACCTCGCGGAGCAACAGGTGCTTCTGCTCGTCGGCTCGGTTTCGCTCGTCGATGTCCATCAAGACGCCAATGATGCGGCTCACCTCCCCGCTATGAGTGTTCTGAACCTCTGCCCTCAGCAGTCGCCAGCGCAGCGAACCATCAGGGAATCGGCAGCGGAATTCCGCTTCAAAGAAAGGGTCGTTGGCAGCAGCAGCTCTGTTACGGATCTCCACGATCCTGTCGAGATCGCCTGGCACCAGCAGCTTACGCAGTTCTGCAACGGTGGGACGAGCATCCGGAGCCAGCCCGAACATACGATTGAGCTCACTGGAGACGATCAGATGGTCGTTCAATACATCGAATTCCCACACAGCCATTCGGGCTGCGTCAATGGCTAATCGTTGTCTGAGTTCCGCCTCCCGCAAAGCGTTCTCCGCGAGCTTGCGAGTGGTGATATCTTGAATTGTACCCAGGAACCGCACTGCCTTTACGGTCTCGCCAACCCTTCGAAATACTGCCTCTCCATAGGCCAAAGCCCAACGAACCTCACCGGTATCGGCGCGCACGATGCGATATTCGTAGGGGTCATTGTTTCTGACGGCCGGGTCCTGCGCCATCTGAGCCAAGGCGCTCGTCCGAGGCAAGTCCTCCGGGTGGGTGACGGCGCGAACCTTCTCTATGGTAATCGGCTCGTCTGGGGAAAAGCCTGAAATCGCTCGCGCGCGGGGAGAATAGTTCATCTCGCCCGTCTCGAGGTTCCAGTCCCAGATGCCTATGGGGGCGGCCCGGAGGGCCAGCCTCAGCTTTAGATTGTCATCCCGAAATTTGTCTGTCGCCCGATGCACGTTGCCCCTCAGCAAACCGCATTTCTCCGATGTTGCACTTAACTCGAACAGCTCACATAGGAAGGAAATTGATCACGTAGGCCCGGCAGCGAGAGCTGATCGTAGCGAGCTGTCCAGCTTCTCCCTGGAATATGGCTTGTCGACTATCGGCGAGCCCCTGGCGAACTCTGCCGCGCCTTCTCCGTATCCGGTGGCGCACACCATCGGGATTCGACGGAGCCTCAACGCGTCGGCGACGCGCTTGCTCAACTCCCCACGTATATTTAAGTCCAACACTGCGGCGTCGATCTCGTGTGTTGAAATCATCGTCAAAGCGTCGTCGATTGATGTGGCGGGGCCGATCACAGTTGCCCCGAGGTCGGTCAGGAAATCGTTGGCCATCATGGCAATCAGGGATTCATCCTCGACCACGAGCACGCGCTTGCCGGCAAGTGTCGTCATCGTGCGAGCGTCCCCTCTGGTAGTGGAGCGTCGATCCTGCAAACAAGCCCTTGAGGCTCGAACTCCATTGTGACTTCTGCCTGTAGATCCGCTGCCAGGCCCCCGACAATCAGACGAGAGCCAAAGCCTCGCCGTGACGGAGACGAAACCGCCGGGCCGCCCAATTCGCTCCAAATGAGCTTCAGCCGGGGCTTGGGTCTGTCGGTACGAGACCACTCGACCGAGACTTTGCCGGCTTCGTTGGAAAGGGCTCCATATTTGACCGCGTTCGTCAGCAGTTCATGCAGGGCAAGGGCGATGGAAAGCGCCTGGTTTGGCTGCAACAGAACCGCAGGCCCGCTGCTGGCCACCCGGCCGGAAAATGTGCCTCTAAATTGGAGGCTATCGCAAACGAGCTGGTCCAACGACGCGTGTTCCCAACTGGTCTGCGTCAGCAAATTGTGGGCAGCCGAAAGCGCCATTAGGCGTCCCTCAAAGGCGGCGTAAGCCTCTTTGGCAAGCGTTCCCCTGAATGTCTGATGGGCAATCCCCTGGACCACTGCCAGTGTGTTCTTCACCCGATGGTTGAGCTCGGCCATCAGAAGTTCTCGTTGGATCTCCGATCGCTTCCGCTCACTGATGTCGACGACAGAGGCGAGGGTCATCAGCCCTTCGCTCGTGGCAATTGGGCTCAGCCCAATCTCGACCGGCACTTCGCTTCCGTCCTTGCGCCTTGCGTAAAGATCCCTGCCTGCGCCCATTGGGCGCGCCAAAGGACGGGTGGCATAGGTGCCACGGAACTCCGGGTGTGCGTCACGCGATCGTTCGGGGACCAGCATTTCAACGCCTTGACCGATCATCTCCTCACGCTCGTAGCCAAACACGGTTTCGGCGTGCAAATTGACCAGAATGATGCGGCCGTTGCCATCCGTCATCACCATGCCACTGGGCGCGGCTTCCACCGCCGATCTGAATCGCTCTTCGCTATGGCGAAGCGCTGCTTCCGCCTTTTCGCTTTCGGTCACATCGACATTGACCCCAATCAGTCCTCGAAATTGGCCTTTGGCCGAGAAGTGAGGGCGAGCGGTCGTAAGCAGCACGCGGTAATCGCCTTTGCGGTTTTTGTAACGGCCCTGGACTGAGACAGTGGATTGGCTTGCCAGAGCTTGCGCCATCCGGGCACCGATTTCCGTGGCGTCATCGGGGTGAATCGTCGGGTGCCAATTGAAGTTCGGAATGTCCCCGCTCGCGACGCCCCAAAACTCGCGAAGCATGCTGTTCAGATTTGTGCATTTCCCGGAAGCATCGCATGTCCATATCATGACCGGGGCGTGCTCCGACATGAGCCGGAACTGCTGCTCGGACGCTCGCAATTCGTCTGCGGCGAGTTTTCGGGCTTCTTCCGCCCGCGTTCGTTCGAGATAGAACCCAATCTGCCTGGCGATAGTCGTGGCAAGGTCAATTTCGTGCCTCGCAAACGAGTGCTTCTGTTCGTAATAGGTCATGAATTTGCCAACGACTTCGCCCTGCGCCACCAACGGGATGAACGCCAACCCGACAATCCCTTCACTGGAGATCGTGGCTTTGACAATCGCGGGCTCCTCGGTTTCTGCAATGTCAGACACGAAGATCGGCTCGGCATTGCGTTCGCCTACTTTCCACGGCGAATGGCCCTCAAGAGCTTGGCGGTAGGCTCCGGACAAACCGCGCCAAGCCACGAAGCGCATCACCCCTGCTTCGTCAAACAGCAGCATCGACGCTCGCCGACAACCTAGACCGTCACGAATGGCATCCAGGCCAGCGTCAAAAGCGTCATCATTGGATTTTGCCCGATAAAGCCGATCTGTCAGCACGTACAGGGCGCTGAGTTCATCAAGCCTGGCTGTGAGCTGCTCCCCGCTCTTCTGCACAGATGCCCCTCCGCTGGCGAGTAATGTAGCGCAGCGTAATATAATGGTCATAAGCCATCTTTGTTCCAGCCTCGGCAAATTCGGTATTAGGCGACTATGTGGAAGGAAGTGCTGGCTCTCGAGAATCCACTGGACTGTCTCCTGGGCAGCGAGGTGAAGCCGCCCTTGGTGCCTTTGCACATCGTGGGCATAGGTGCGGCCATTGTCAGCCGGAGACTGGCAAGCTAGGGCCGGCCTAAATATTTGATCCCAGGCTTTGATGCTTCATCATTGTCGTCCGAATCAAAGGATGCGCTATGGGCCAGATTCTGCATGGGAGCGCCACAACGACAGAGGCGATCCGTCGAGCGATACAGCATAGTCAAGCGAGCCTGAGGACGCTTTCGAAGCGCTACGGCATCAATCCTAAGACGGTCGCTAAGTGGAAGAAGCGGAGTTCGACCGCCGATCTACCCACCGGCCCCAGGGAGCCGAGATCGACGGTTCTGTCTGTCGAGGAAGAGGCTGTCGTTGTGGCTTTCCGCCGGCACACGCTGCTGCCGCTCGATGATTGCCTCTACGCATTGCAGCCAACAATCCCGCATCTGACACGCTCTTCATTGCACCGTTGTCTGCAGCGCCACGGCATCGGCCGATTGCCGGATGTCGAAGGCGACAGGCCGGCGAAGAAGAAGTTCAAGGCCTATCCGATCGGCTTCTTCCCCATCGATATCGCGGAGGTCCGAACCGAGCAGGGCAAGCTACACATGTTCGTCGCCATCGACCGGACCTCGAGAGTTGGTGGGCCCACGCTGTGAATAGTTACGCCGAGATCGATCCGCAGATTGAGCGCTGGGTTAAGGCGCACTCGCTGATACTCAATACTTCACCTTGGGATGGCCGCGCATCGCGATGCATCTGGCTGTCCAGCAACGCCGGTGAGTGCTTTCAAATCTGGATCGAGCCGCCCGCCGATGGCGTAGTTCGGCTACACGCCGCAGGCGTTGAGAGCCTTCTCGATGACAAACCTCCTCATGACTGGGCGGTGCCGGTCGAGAATGTCGGGGCGGCGCTGGACAGTGCCTACGAACTTGTACTCGAATGGATGCGTCCATCTACGCACTATCATCCACCCCGCGCACCGACCTGAAAGAGCGCTCCCAAAACATCGGAATATTTGCCGCTGGGCAGATCGCGAGGACACGCCTCGGCTAGATCCCGCAGCCGTGGTCTGACAACAGCGCTTACGAGAAAAGTCTCCCTGGCCGACGTTGACCAAAAAGAATGATCATGGGAAGCACCCCATGGATAAAGCTAGAATCCCGAACGAGGTTCGCGAACGAGTTGGAGACAACCGTGTCGGCACCGCGGTATTCGATTTCCTGACGGCCGGTTCGCCTCCGCGAGTCGCCGACTAAGTAAGTCGAACCTCGATGTCTCCAAAGTGGGCGCCCTTGACGCTAGCCCTCCACAATTCGCAAGACACGGCTGGTAGCGCTTGCGTGAGCGTGCCTGTCGTAACAACCTCACCCGGGACTAGTGGCTCGCCTCCGTAGAGCGCGAGTTGTCGTACAAGATGCCTCAGCGCCTTGATCGGGCTTCCGAGGACCTGAGCACCGCCGCCCGTTGCGTGCGCCCCTGCCGCTTCTGAAAGTGTGACCGAAAAAGTCTCAAGCTCATCGGCCCAATGTTTTCGAGTTTCGCCGATAGGATGTCGCACCCCTAGCAGCAGTGCAACATGCACGCCTGTGGCTGCCGCATCGGAAACCTTGAATCGCCAATCCGGGAAGATCGAGGTGCAGATCTCAAAGTCGAGGGCCGCCCATTCGACGCAATGCAGAAGGTCGATATCCTCCATGCTCGGATCGGGTGCCTCACTAAGTCCCAGAGCGACCTCCGTCTCCATGCGGACGTTTGGCCAACCGCCAATCGAAAAGGTGCTTCCCGACTTCAAGTCGCTAGTTGTTGCGTCATAGAGATAATTCCAAATCGGACCCGAAATGCCGTAGCCGGCCCATGCGGCAGCATTGGTAAAGCCAATCTTCCGACCGACAACGCGCTCACCCCGAGCCTCCCGTCGCCGTCGGATCTCGTTGACGATCCGATATGAATCCTCAAGCCCAAATCCAGGAAATCGTTCTGAGAAAGGGGACACCTCACGCGGTGCGGCCATCGTATCGAACACCTCATCAGCAATCTTGGCCAACGTCTCGTCGGATACACTCATGGAGCCACTGTGCACTCATTTCGATCAAGCGACAACGGTCTCAGGTCAGAGTGTCCCGCCGAAGAACACGCTCCTATCCTCCGTCATGGCGCGAGGCAGGCTGCGCTATCACGCGAGGGAGCAGTCTTCTAGGCCCATCATCCCGGGAGCGGAACTTCCGGTTCCGGTCCCCAAAAAGCCATATTCCGAAAAGCGCCCTATTTCGGCCATAGAGGCGAACTTTGCCTCCGCACGGAAGCAGACATTGCAGTTGACCACTCTGGAGGTCGTGGTTGCGCCATCCTTGGGCATTCACGATACGAACGCGAAACGCCGCATTCGTCACCCACTCCACGCGTAGCCTGCGGCCGGGGCAAGAGGCGCGGTGTTCCGCAACCTCAATAGACGAGCTTCGTTTGCGCATGCGTTCCAGTGAACTCGCCGCGTGGTGTAAATTTTCAATGTCCCATTGGCGGCCTACTTACTCCGGCAATCCGGCGTTGCGCAGGCCATCGAGCAGATGGTTTGAGCGCATCTCGGTGAGCATAAGGATTCACAGCGATCAGTTCCCGCAATGAGATGCTGGGTCTAAGTTCGCGAGCCTTCGCCAACGCATGCGCAGCGAGAGCGGCATGGCCGAGATGGTCATGGGCGGCCGCCAGTGTGAGCCAAGCGGGGTGATCCTTTTTTGGCATGTTGTCCAAGGCCGTTACGACTTCGCCATATCTCCTCAGTTCCAACAAAATTTTGGCGCGAATTACCCAGAACCAGTGTGGTGGAAACGGGGTTCTCTTCAGCGCGTCGTCGATTGAAGCCAGAGCCTCCTCCGGCCGGCCGGCGAATCGCAACCAATTCGCTCGGTCCGCGCGAATTTGCGCATCGGCCGGATTGAGAGCGACGGCGCGTCGAAATGGACGCCGGCCCGTTCGTATTCGCGGAGCCACACCATGACCATGCCGTTGGCGTGGTGGACCGACGCTCCGATCACACCTCTTCGCCAGCGCATGCAGCAAGACATGCTGATGCGGGGCCTCGGACCACATACGCAGCAGGACTACGTTCGTCATGTCCGACGCTTCGCAGCCTTTTCTCAGACGCTCTCTCGATACTGCGACGCCCGAGGACATCCGTCGCTTTCAGTTGTATCAGCATGAGAACGGCGTCGGGCCTGCGACCATCAACGGCGCGGTCTCAGCGTTGCGGTTCCTGTTCCTGGCGACGCTGAAGCGGCGGGATCTGGCACGTGTGCTGGTGATCATGCGCTATCCACGCAAGCTGCCGGACGTGCTGAGCGTGGAGGAAGCGGCGCGGCTGCTCGAGGCGGCGCCAGGCATCAAGTACAAGGCCGCGCTCGGTGTCGCCTATGGCGCGGGCCTGCGCGTGTCCGAGGTCGCGCACCTCAAGGTCGACGACATCGACTCGACACGCATGCTGATCCGCCTCGAACAGGGCAAGGGACGCAGGGACCGCAACGCCATGCTCTCGCCGCAGTTACTGGAACTGCTGCGGCTGTGGTGGCGCGAAGGCAAGCGGCTGGGGGGATGCTCCCCCATGGCTGGCTGTTCCAACCGGCAGAGCGTTCTACTCGGTTCTGAAAAGCAGCGACAGAGTCTGCATCGTTCACTCGCGACGAACTGAGAGTCCGCTTTTGAAGGTCCCATGCCCGAGACGTCCGAGCCGCTTCCGGCGCCATTGCGGACGCGCTCGTAGCGCAAAATGTAGATTGACCTCCTAGAACTGACTCAGCGCTTGCATGGAAACTGAATGTTGAGCCTCCGGGCCCTCATTAACCTTTGATTTTGTTGATAAAAAATATGCCTCGGCCCAAAACGTTTGGGCCGATTATGGGCCCAAAGAGAAAGGTCGGTCGATATGCCATCCTGCGCATGGTCGGTTGGTTTGATTTACTTGACGACGCGCCGGGCCGCTCGCCGCTTCATCGCATCGCGTTTGGCCTCACGCTCGTTGATGGCGCGGGCGATGTCGACAGCCATTCGCTTTCTTTTCGGCGAATGGATGCCCATAGGCATTCTTCAGTACCGTCCCGCCTTCCGAACGATCGAGCGGCGCCAACGCTTGTGCCAGCTTGTGGACGATGGGGATGAACATCTCGCGCCCGCCGTGACGGTTGCGGTTCTTCTTCCGCCGGAAATCGAAGCCTCGATCACCTCCAGAGAGCCATCGACGTGGACGACAAAGCCCAGCGTTGCAAAGCGGGCAGTGCTGTTCGCAGCGACGACAGGGCCAAAGTGGCCTAGGCAGGCGCCAATGTCGCCACCCGCAGGCGGAAATCCAACAACGAGGCAACCCGGAAACTGCAGGATGCAATGCACCGGTTCTCGCCACCTTGGTGACGAATCTTGTGCGGCCCTGCGTCGCGGCTTCCGGGCTCGTCGCCGGACGTCGCCACTCAGCCGACGACGTCCGGTTCTGAATCATCGCTTGCGTGCTTTGAGAGCGGCCTCTGCCACGGCCGGAGCTTCCTTGATGCTTGCCGCGCCTCCGAAATCCCCATTCTTGGTGCGGCCGGCTCCCGGGCCAGCACCCAGATCCGCGCCTGTAGTCGGATCGGAAGCGGGATCGGAAAGAGCACGGTCGGCCATCTTGGCGACCACTTTCAGGTCCTTGGCACCTAGCTTGACAGTTGCCAGCCCGTCCCCGCCATCAACGGGCATCACCTCTTCGAGATCATCGATCCGGTCCCATTCTTCGCCAGAATTCCACGGGCCAGTGGTATCGCCTTCGCCCTGAGAGGTGTTGACGTACATGCTGGCGTACTTTTCGACGCCAGGAAGCTTACCTGACGGGAAATTGTTCTCGATCGCGTAAAGTGCTTTCTCAAACGACTTCTGGTGGGCAATTTCGCGCGTCATCAGAAAGCCGAGCGCGTGTTTGATTCCCGGGTCGTCGGTGATGTTGATGAGTCGTTCGTAAACGATCTTGGCGCGAGCTTCGGCGGCGATATTCGATCGCAGATCCACCGTGGGCTCACCGCGCGAGTCGACATAGGCCGCGGTCCAGGGGACGCCGGCTGAATCACAGAGCGCGGGAGCACCGCCGAACAGAATTGATTCCTTGGCAGTCGTACCGCTGGCGCCGATCATCAAATAAAGGTCCGCTTCCTTCATCTGGCCTTCGGCAAGTTGTGCCTTGAGCCCCTTGTTCAGCATGGTGACGATCGATCCCACCACTTCGAGGTGGCTGAGTTCTTCGGTCGCGATGTCGAGCAACATGTCCCTGCGGCCGAGATCGTCCTCGCCAAGCCCTTGCGTGAAATAGCGCATCGCGGCGGCAAGCTCGCCATCGGCGCCGCCGAACTGTTCCATGATCATACAGGCCAGGCGAGGATTGGGCTCCGAGACGCGAACGGTGTATTGCAGGCGCTTGTTATGCATAAACATGGACATTTCTCCGGTTAGATCGTCCGAACATCCCCGCAACATGATTGTTCCGTCCGACGTGGAGACGCGGCCTCCGAAGCATTGAAGAGATCAGGGCTGCACTCCCTTCTACTTGGGACTCCCGTCTGTTGACTGGCGGCAACGAGATTTCCATCGTGCCGCGCCATCACAGCAATGAGCAAGGCACGCGGCGTTGCGCACCTCATCCTGGACGTGGGCATTCTGATAGCGGCATAGCGGTCGAGCTCGGCCTTGGGCCAGCCGGTGCCATCGATCGACGTTATCCGGTCCGACAGAGAGCCCATGCAGCCGGCGGTATCGGCCGCAACAGCCGCCGGGCGGCAACGAACCATCGGCGCCGGGATCGTTGGCGGCCCAAGGCAGCTAAGGTACAGTTGCAGGCGGTCACCGAAACGATCCCTCGCTATCTCGAATCGGGAGTGCTGCGACGACAATGGTCTTCTTTACGAGCGACACGCATTTCAACGATCCCCGCATTCTTAGGATCGATCGCCGGCCGTTCGGATCGCTGGCCGAGCATGATGAAGCGCTGGTTGCCCGGTGGAACGAGACCGTCGGCCCCGAGGATGAAGTCTGGCATCTCGGCGACTTCGCGCGCCACGGCAAATCGAACGTCGAAACCCTGCTGGCACACCTAAACGGCCGCAAGAACCTTATCGTCGGCAACAATGATGCTTTCGAGACAACGGCCGCACACGGGTGGCACAGCGTCCAGCACTATAGGGAGCTGATGCAGGAGACCCAGCTTATCGTGTTGTGCCACTATCCGTTCCGGACGTGGAACCGGATGGGCAAGAAGTCGATAAACCTGCACGGACATTCGCACGGCAAATTGAAGCCGTTGACGCGCCAATATGATGTTGGTGTCGACTGCTGGGACTTCCGGCCCGTTTCGCTGCACACCTTGCGCGGCAAGCGCGGGCTCCGGTGACGCGGCTGAAGCGGAGAGGGTTGGTGAGCGAGCACCGGCGGCCGTTGCCCTTTCACTTTCTATCCAGCACCTTCCGGATCTTCTCCGCCAATTCGTCGATCGTATAGGGCTTGGTCAAAAGCTCCGTTCCAAATCGAGCGTGCCGTTGTGGACAATGGCGTTTCGCGTGTAGCCGGTGGTGTAAAGCACTTTTAGCGACGGGTGCGTCCTCTTGAGCTGGCCCACCAGCTCGCGTCCCGACATCTCCGGCATGACCACGTCAGTGAACAGAAGCGAAGGCACTTGCCCGCTTTCGACGGCTGCCAGAGCGTCCCGTGGCCCTTGCATCTCAAACACGGAATAACCCAGCTCCCGCAGCGCTTCCGCAGCCATTCAGCCGGACGCGATCTTCATCCTCGACAACCATGATGATCTCGTCCGCACGTCCGGGGTGCTCGCCCGCGAGATCCAAGGCCAGCATCATGCCGTCTCGACGCCGGGCGACATCCTCTTTCACATCCGTGCCACGCGTATGGATCTTTGCTTCGAACTGGCGACACAGATCATGTCGCAACTCGATGGTGCAGTCTCCACGGCGGATGAGGTGCACGGCTTCAACTATTTCGATGGCCGCGACCTGATCGGCTTCGTCGATGGCACTGAAAACCCGGTGGATGATCGCGCCGTCAAGGCCGCGATCATCGGCGAGGAGGACACCTCATTCGCCGGAGGCAGCTATGTGATCGTGCAGAAGTACCTGCATGATCTGAAAGCATGGAACGCGCTTCCAATCGAGGATCAAGAGGGAATTGTTGGCAGAAAAAAGCTCTCAGATATCGAACTGGAAGATGACTTGAAACCGACCTCGGCGCACAATGCGCTGACCACGATCGTCGAGGATGGAGAGCAGTTTGAAATCGTACGCGACAACATGCCGTTCGGCGACGTCGGCAAGGGTGAGTTCGGTACCTATTTCATCGGCTACGCCCGTTCTCCGCGCAGAATCGAGCAGATGCTGGAAAACATGTTCATCGGCCGACCACCAGGCAACTACGATCGGTTACTGGACTTCAGCCGCGCAGTCACCGGCACATTGTTCTTCGTCCCGTCGACGACATTCCTGGAGAACCTTGCAATGGGGGAAGTCATCTCTACCACTGGTCCGGGCCTGTCGGGTTGACCTGAAGGGCGGAGGCCTTCGTCGTCACTGCCGACACATGTCCGTCACATCATCAACAATGTGACAGGACCGATTGTGATGGTATCGCGCTGGATACAACGCCACTGCCGACGAAAGTACAGATACTGTCATTAACCCTTCATTCGATTGGACGTTGACGCAGGCTTCTGCACAGTTAATAATGTCCTAATATAAGGGTAGCGTGAACATCTCTCGACTGGCAACAACGAGTCATGGCGCTACTGGGGTAGGGAAAACGCAAGGCGGCGATCGTAGCTGTAGCAGCCATCACATTGAGCAACACCTGTCCGTGGATCGCCATGCTTGTGCTGGCCATCCGCCGGCCGGAGCGAGGGGTCGCGGCTTGGTGCACGGTCACTCCCACCTCACATAACTGAGCGCCGATCGCCATACAGGTTTCGGCATGGGGTTGTCGGCCGTCTCGTACGGCCAAGAGCAGATGCGCTGCGTCTGCCGACAGGGGGATAAAATGGCCACTCAGCAGGTTGCCGGCGCAGGCGGTAGTCGCTCCCACAAGTTCGCACTTTTTGACCCACTATGCCCCATGCCGCACTCCGACGCCGCTACACGCAAGAACAACAAAGGACAATAGGGGGCTGCTATGGGAACAACTGTTGGGACGAATAGCAACGACAATCTGGTTGGCGGCAGCGGAGACGACATATTGAATGGGGGCGCAGGGGACGATCGCCTGAATGGCGGATCTGGCGATGACATTCTGAATGGCGGTAGCGGCTTCGATACCGTTCTCGGCGGATCAGGAACGGACACGCTGATCTACAAAGCTTACGAAAACCAGTACCGCCTTGGCAGCACATTCAGTTCCACCCAGGCGGTGACAGACGGTCTGCTGTATTCTGGAACAGACCAGACCGCTATTGGAACAGTGCCCAATCAAACAGCTTTGAGCGGAAACACTTTTACGGGCTATGATTCGTACGACGGCGGAAACGGTGCGGTCCAACTCGGCAAAGCCGGCACCACGCCGGACGCCGACACTTTGCAGTTATGGCTCAGCGCGGCGCAACTGAGCGATGCCGGAATTACGGCAGAGATTGCGTACTTCAAAAACGTTTGGCTTCCGGCACACATCAGCGCACAAACCGGCCAAGCCGACAGTTCTGTCTACATCTTCAAGACGCTTGATCTCAAGGTCACTGGTGTTGAGAAAGTTGTGGTTCTCGATAGTGCCGGCAAGGTTCCTGTAGCCGTCAATATTGTCGATTCTGCCTTAAGCGACAGCGACAACAGTTCGGTCGTAACGTTCACATTCACTGGCCCAGTCACGGGTTTCACTGCGGCCGACGTTGCGACGTCTCACGGCACGCTGACTGATTTTGTGATGGTCGATGCTTCGCACTATACGGCGAAGTTCACGGCAGCAGACGGTTTTGATGGCATTGGCTCCGTTTCGATAACAGCCGGTAGCTATGCCGACGCTGCTGGCAATGCTGGCGCTGGCGGAAGCGATACCGTCGCGGTGGACACTGCGAACCCTACAGTGACGTCGGTCACCTACGGACCCAATGACGGGACGCTGAAGGCGGGAGAATCAGTCACCCTGACACTCAATTTGAGCGAAGCGGTTACAGTAGCAGGCGGCGTCCCCACTCTGACGCTCAACGACGGAGGCACGGCGACCTATGTAGGCGGCTCTGGCACTGCCGCGCTAACCTTCAAGTATACGGTCGCAAGCGGAGAAAACACAGCCGACCTGTCGGTGACGGGATTCAGCCTGAACGGCTCTTCGATCAAGGATGCGGCAGCCAACGATGCCGTCCTCACCGGGGCGGTGGCTAATCCCGCCGGGGTACTGGTCGTGGACACGGTGATTGCCACGCCGACGGTGGCGCTGACCAACGACAGCGGCAGCTCGGGCAGCGATCTTCTGACCAATGACGCGGCGCTGACGGTGAGCGCGGCGGCGGTCGACGTGACGCGGAGCTATTCCGTGGACGGCGGGCCGGTGTCGGCAACCTATACGGCGCCGACCGGCCAGGGCAGCCACACGGTGGTGGTGACCGACACCGACACCGCCGGCAACACCGCCAATGCCAGCATCACCTTCAATCTGGACACGGTGATTGCCACGCCGACGGTGGCGCTGACCAACGACAGCGGCAGCTCGGGCAGCGATCTTCTGACCAAT
>NZ_JAIUIQ010000067.1:0-28480 GCF_020165735.1 Mesorhizobium sp. B283B1A | reverse complement strand
CCTGATCGAGCGGGTGCGCGGCAAGGACCTGTCGGGCCTCAACGCGGTTGTCGTCGGCCGTTCCAACATCGTCGGCATTGGCGGCGCAGGCGGAGGGGGTGCGCGGAACGCCTGGTCTTCGAGAGGCGCCTTGCGGTCACGGCGCGAGCGCGATGTCGCGGTCTCGCGCAAGCTTTCATAGGCGCCACACATGGCGCCGAGACCAATGCCTGAGGCAAAGCCCAGCAGCAAGCCGGCGAGCGCCGTCACGGCCCGCGACGGGCCTTTCGCCTCGAGCGGCGCAAAGGCCTTGGAGATGACGTTCATGTTGGCGGTGTTGATGTCCTTCTGCTCGCCGGTCTCCTTGGCGCGCAGCAGGAACTGTTCGTAGACGGAGCGCTTGGCGGTGGCTTCACGCTCCAGTTCGCGCATCGACACCAGGTCATTGTTGACGTCGCCGCTGCGGACCTTGAGCTGGGCAAGGCGAGAAGAGAGATCCTGTTCGAGTTGGACGGCGCGTTTCAGGTCGACCTGCAGCGAGGACGCGATGCGGCGCAATTCGCCGGCGATGCGGTCGCGGGCGCCGGCGATCTGTGCGTCGAGGGCCTGGAGTTCGGGATGGCGCGGCCCAAGCCGGATGGCGGCGCGGTCGGCTTCCTGCTTGAGCGTTGCATATTGGGAGCGCAGGTCGCTCATCGTGTTGGAGTTGATCTCTTCCGGTAGGGTGCCGGAGAGCACGGAATTGACGTCGACCGAGCGCGCCGAAGCCGCCCTTGCATTGAGCTCCAGCGTGCGGGCGCGGGCGACCGAGAGCTGTTCGTTGAGCTTCAGCATTTCGTCGTCGCTGATCAGATGGCCCTGCGCATCGACGAGATCGTGCGAGGCCCTGAAATCCTCGACCTTGCGCTCGGCCGCTTCGACGCCCTTGCGCAGTTCATCGAGCCTTGCCGTCAGTTCGTCCGTCGCGCGGCCGGCGGTATCGGACTGGATCTGACCGAAGGTCTGGAGAAAGACGTCCGTCATCGTGTTGGCGATGAGGGCGGATTTCTCGCCATTCTGCGTGGTCGCGCTGACGGTGATGACGAAGGTCTTGCCGCCGCGCTCGACCGAGAGGCTTTCGGCCAGATTGCCGACGGCGAGCGCACGGCGACGGACCTCGTCGACACTGCCCGGGCCATCCTCGCGCGACAGGATCGAATGGATGAGCGACCTGATGCCGAGGCCGCCGGACCCCTCGCCATTGAACTCCGGATCGTTCACCAGGTTGAGCTTGTCGACGACCTTGTTCAGCACCGTGCCCGAAGTCAGCACCCGGACCTGGTTTTCGACGATGGCGAGCGTGGCGTCGGAGGCGACCACATTCTGGGTGAGATCCCGGTCGGTGAGCTTGAGGTCGCGCGGATCGACGATGAGTTCGGCCGTGGCTTCATATTTCTTCGGCGTCGATAGCGCGATGGCGATGCCGAGCCCGGCACCCAGTATCGTCGTGGTGATGATCAGCAGCTTCGACCTGGCGACGCCGCGCACCACCTGCATCGGATCGATCAGCGGCTTCCATTGCTGATCGTCGCCGCGATCGCCAAAGGATGCATCGGCTTCGCCATCCCGGCGGGATCCGGAGCTGTCATGAGAGCGGGCGCTGGCGGAAACCTCCTCGGCAGCCATCCTTGCGCGCGGCATGCGTGGCGGCGGATCGCCGGCGCCATAGTCCTGCTCGCGCCAAGCGTCTTCCCGTGCTGCCGCTTCCGGCTGCTCGTCCGGCCGGAGCCGCCCGGTTCCGACGTCAGCAGACGAGGTTGGATCCGTACGGGCCTGACGCCGTGAACGGGCAAGACGATGGCGCGTGGCGGCATCCTCGCGCCATGACGGATCGGCCCGGTCCCCGATCGAGACCAGGGATGGGTCGGGATCGTCCTCACCGCGCACGGCCCGGCCGAGCGCCAGCAGCGAACGCTCACGCTTCCAGTCCTCGCGGTTTTCCCTGTCAGCCATTGTCCGGAGCTTTACCCTTGGCGGCTTGCGGAACGGCGCTTGGCCATTCGTTAAGCCACGCTAAACAGGCATGGAAAACAAAACGTTAATTTTTGCCCGCCCGGCATGCCGTTTCTCCGCCCGGCGGCACAATTTTCCCAACGCACTCAAGAACCTCAGAACGGCACGTTAAGCTTTCCCACCTATGCATTTCCTTGACGCATGACTGAGGCCAGCGACATACCGCAAAGGCGGCCCCTCGCCCGGATCGGCACTTTCGTGGCCGAACGACGGGGGCTGGTCCGCGACTATTTTTCGGCGATCAGCGGCGCCGGCGGTCGGCTGGTGTTTTCGCTGGCCTATTTCATCGCGCTTGCCAACACGCTGTCCATCTCCGAATTCGGCATGTTCGCGACAGCGTCCGCCGCCGGGGTGATGCTGTCGCGGCTCCTGGCCTTCGGCTTCATTTCGGCGCTTTACCGCACCGCCACCATCAGGCCCAACCTGATCGGTACCTTTACCGCCGGTTTCCTTCTGCTCGGCATCGTCTCGCTGCCGCTGCTGGCAGCGGCCTCGTTCGGCGTCTATCGGATCTTCTTCGCCAACACCGTGCCGCTGCCGGTGTTTTCGGCGATCGTGTTCGCCGAAGCGCTGCTGTGGCGGCCGGTCGAAGTGGCGCTGATCGTCAACAACGGGCTGGGCAAGTTCGGCCGCGCCGCCCTGCTGGCGATCCTGACCACGGCGCTGCGCGCGCTTGGCGCGGTGCTTTTCATGATCTCAGCGCAGCACAGCGTCTGGGTATGGTCGTGGTTCTATATCGGCGCCAATGCCGCCTCGCTGCTTCTTGCTTTCGGCTGGTTCTATCCGCGCCAGCGGCTGCGGCTGCGCATAGAGCTCTATCTCAGGCGGCTCGCCGATTCCGTCTACGTGGCCGGCGCCGAGGTGCTGTTCTACCTGCAGATGGAGTTCGACAAGCTTCTGGTGCTGGCGATCGGCGGGCCGCATCTGGCCGGTATCTATGCCATCATCATGCGGCTGGTCGACCTGACCGCTATCCCGATCCGCACCTTCTCGATGATGCTGGTGCAGCGCATGATGCGCGCGCCCGAACTGTTGTCACGGCTGGCGGTCAAGAGCGGCATCGAGGGCGGTGTATTCGCGGTCTCGACACTTGCGCTGCTGACGCTCGGCATCGTGCTGCACTTCTTCCCCAACGCGCTCGGCAGGAACGTCTCCGAAGCCGCCCCGCTCGTGGCGCTGGCGATCTGCGTTCCGGGACTGCGCAATCTGGTCGAATACCAGGCCGAGCTTCTGTTCGCCCGCGGCCAGACGCTGGTGCGGGCGCTCAATCTCGGCCTGCTCGCCGCTCTGAAGGCGCTGCTGCTGACCTATGTGCTGACCACCATCGCCGACACGCCGAAGCTGGTGCTGTCGCTCAACATCGTCTTCCTGCTGCTCTATCTGGCGTCGATGCTGCTGACCTATTCGGCGCTGCGCAGGCCGGCAAAGCCGGTTTAGGACATCCAGTTCCTATTCTTCCGGATCATGCCTCAGCCAGCCCGATCAGACGGCGGATGCGGCCGATATCGGTGCCGATGAAGGACTGCATGCCGATCGCCACCTGCTCCGGCGCCATGCCGGCAACGAAGCGGCGGAACTCGTCGTCCGACAACGCCTCGCCCGTCCAGTGGACGCGGCAGAACTCTTCCGAATCGTGAAAGTGGCCGGCGCCGTCGAGCAGATCGTCGACGTAGCGGCCATAGATCATGCATTCGGAGAATTGCCGAGCCGAGCCGATGACCTCGACCCAGTCGCGGCCATGGACCTTCTCGATCCGGCCGCACATGGCCAGCACGGTGTCGCGGCGCCAGGCGATCAGCGTCGAGATATAGTCGTGGGCCGATGGTCTGGACGGGTCGATGCCGAGCGCCGAGCCGGCATTGCGCGACCAGATGCGGTGCTCGTCATGCCCGTCATCGGCAAGCACGTCATCGGCAAGCACGCCGTCGCGGCGGAACAGCCGCGCCTTGCCATCGCGCCAGAAAGCGGTGCAGTCGAAAGGCCTGAGGAACGCAACGTCGGAATCGCAGAAGACCAGCACGTCTTCCCCGGCGTGGGCCGATATCGCGATACGGCGCAACTGCTGCACATGCCAGCCGCGCAGCGGCTGCGTTTTCAGGCTGAGCCAGACGCGCCGGCGAAACAGGCTGAGCGGATCGTCGAAAGCGCGCAGCCAACGCGGCAGCAGGTCCCGCTCATCGACGACCGTGCGCCGGCTGGTCTGCAACTGGCGGAAAAGCGCAACGTCGCGATGTTCGACCAGGATGTAGTGGTGCGCGGCACCCGAGACATGCCGGTCAAGCGTCTCGCACAACAGGCGGCAACGCTCGAAATCCGGAGCGTAGCTTGCCGTTACCACCGCCGCCGTCGGCGTCTTCGGCAGCAAGCCCGAGCCGGCAAGGGGGTCTGGGACGAACCGCTTGTTCAACGGAGCTCTCCGGGCGCGTCCGCGACAGTCCGGCCGCCCGACCATCTCTGCTTGACGACCCGCCACAGGAACAAGGGATTGCCGACCACGTAGCGGCGCCAGAGCCGGCCCGGTTCGACCGCCAGCCGGAACAGCCATTCCAGCCTCAGGCGGCGCATCCACATTGGTGCTCGCGGCACCGAGCCGCTCAGGAAATCGAGCAGCGCGCCGACCGCGATCGGCAGCGTGCAATGGCGTTCGTCGATGTGGCGTTCGATCCACAATTCCTGGCGCGGCACCCCCATGGCAACCAGCAGCATATCAGGCCGCAGCCTTGCGATCCGGCCGATGATCTCCGGTTCCTGCGCGGCGGAGAAATAGCCGTCGTGAATGACCACGAAGCGGTGCTGCGTGGCAAGGGCCGCCAGCTTGACCGACGCCGCCTCGGCGTTGACACGCGTGGCACCTAGCAGCCCGACGGTCAGCGGCCTCGTCGATGCCTGCAGGAAGGCCGGTATGAAATCGGTGCCGTTGAGATTGTCAGGAAACGGCGCGCCGTAGAGCAGCTTTGCGGCGAGATCGACGCCGATGCCATCCGGCAGGATGAGGAAATCGTCGAGCGCCTCGGCAAAGACAGGGTCGGTATAGGCGATGTTGGCATTGTGGGCATTGAGAAAACTGACCTTGGTGAAACGCTGCTCGGAGATCAGCCGGCTCAGCAGGGCGATCGCATCATCCCAGCGGATGGCGAGCACCGAGATTCCGAGGATCGTCTTCAATTTGTCGAGCCCGGACGCGGCGCGGGCGGTGTGCATGTTCATGCAAACGCCTCCTGCCTGACCACTCCGATTTTTTCGAGGCCGAGCCGGATGGCGGCATCGAGCGCCCTGATTTGCTCGCGATGGAACGCGCTGCCGTCGACGTCGCGGATGTCGGCTGCGGCAGCTTCCAGCGCCCTGGCGAAGCCGGCCGGATCGTCGGTGACGACACAATTGGCGGGACGATGATCGATACCGCGCAGCGAGCGGCTGGTGGCGACCGAAGGCAGGCCGAGCTCGAAGGTCTCGATGGTCTTCAGCTGCACGCCGCTGCCGGCGGTGCTGATCAGCGGGATGACGGCGGCGGCGCGCACGAAGGCCTGGGCATCGGGCACGCGGCCGACAAATTCGACACCCGGATGCGCCGAGGTGACACCTGACGGCATGCTGCCGGCGATCCTTATGCGGAAATCGGGCCGCAGATGCGGCACCACCTTGTCCAGGAACCAGTCGAGGCCGATGCGGTTCGGCTGCCAGGTCCAGGTGCCGATCAGCGCCGCGTCACACTCGATGCGGCGCGGGCCTTTCCGGGCCTTGGCGCCGGTTACCAGCGGCAGCACCGCAGAGCGGTCGTCGGAGCCAACACCAAGGGCTGCACGATCTTCCTCGGCCAGCGTGAAGACGAAGCGCGCATGGCGGCAGAGACGCTCTTCCACGACCTCGAGCAGCCTTGCCTCGCGGCGGAACAACAGGCGCTGGAAGATGCCGGTGGCGGCAGCGGCATTTTCCCGTGCCGAAAGATGCTCGACATTGTGGGCGACGAAGATCGAAGGCCGGTCTTCGAAGAGCTTTTCGAAAGCGCCGGCGAACTGCACGGAGTTCAATACATAGCCGTCGAAGGGGCCGGCGCGTTCGACGGCGGCGCGAACATCGCTGTCGGACACCGCCCGCAACTTGATCGACGCGAAGGTAAGACCCGAAAGCATCGCCTTGCCGACCCAGGCCAGCTTTTGCGGCGCGGAGGCATTTTCGGTGCGCACGTCGACGGAACCCAGCACGACGGTGTTTTCCGGATCGGCCGCGGCCCTCCCCGGCCAGGCAAAGCCAATGACCGTGACGCGCGCGCCAGCGCGCCGCAAGGCGGCGATGATCGCAGCATTGGCGATCTCATAGCCCGAGGCGAGAGCGCCATCGGGCACGATCGATGTGGCGAACAGCAGATGCATCTCACCTATCCTGTGGTGTAGCCGGTAGCAAAGCGCGGTGAACCCTTGATTAAGCCAGCACGATCAGCGGCCGAAAGCCCGTGTCTGGGAGACCTCTCCGTGCAAGGTGATTAACGAAACCTTATCATCGTGGTGCTACCAGAACCCAACTCACGAGGCGGCTGGAAACGCATGATCCCTTTGCCATCGGACGGTTCTGTATCGATCGCAGGACGGTCTCCCCGGCTTGATGGCGAGGCCGTTGAAGCGGTCGTTACCTTGCCGACCTTCAAACGGCCCGAACAGGTGCTGGAAACGCTGGCATCGCTGCAGGCGCAGCGGACCGGCAGGCGCTTTGCCGTCATCGTGATGGAAAACGAGGCCGAGGCGCGTGAAGGCGCCAAGGCAGTGCTGCCGCTGTTCGAGCGCGGCGAGATACCGGGCATGGTCATCATTGCGCATGAGCGCGGCAATTGCAGCGCCTACAATGCGGGATGGCAGACGGCGATCCTGCATTTCCCTAATTTCAGGCATCTGCTGGTCATCGATGATGACGAGATCGCCGATCCGCAATGGCTGGAGCGGATGTGTCGAGCTGCCGAAACGCTCGGCGTCGATATCGTCGGCGGGCCGCAAGTGCCTATCTTTGCCGATCCTTCCCACGCGCGATGGGCCGAACATCCGGTCTTTGCGCCTCCCTACCGGGAGACAGGCCGGGTGCCGGCGCTCTATTCGTCCGGCAATCTCCTGGTCGGGCGCGACGTGCTTACCGTCATGGGGCCGCCCTTCCTCGATCTCAAATTCAATTTCATGGGTGGCGGCGATTCCGATTTCCTCAGCCGGTCGGCGCAGAGAGGCTTCGTGCTTGGGTGGTGCGCCGAGGCGGAAGTGCGGGAGATCGTTCCGGCGCGGCGCGTCGAAACCGACTGGATCCGTGCGCGCAGTCTGCGCAACGGCGTCATCTCGACGCTGGTCGAGAAGAAGAAACGTGCCGGCACGTCGATGGCCGGCGCCAAGGTGTTCGCGAAGAGCCTGGCGCTGCTTGCCGCCTCACCGTTTCGCGGCATGGTTCGGCTGGCGCGGACAGGATCGCCGGCGATCGCCATCTACCCCATCCATGTGGCGCTAGGCCGCGTGATGGCCGAATTCGGATATGCCAATGAGCAATATCGCCAGCCTGAAAAAAACTGAGCGCGCTCCACTAAGCGACGCGTTCACGCGCGCAGGCGTGGCGACCGCGATCGCGGCGCTTCTGTTCACCGTCATCATGGTATCGTTTCGCCCGTTCCAGCCCGCCGGCGCCGAACTCACCGGTGACGGCGGCGACATCGTCAACCAGCTCGGTTTCGGAGCCCTCGGCGGAATTTCGATCTTCTCGCTGATGGCTTTCGCCGATCCGCGCATCGTTCGCTCGCTGCTCAGCCCGTCCTGGGTGCTGATGCTGGGCTTCTTTTTCCTCTCGGTGGTGCTGGCGACGGACCCGCCTTCGGCCATGCGCGCCGCATCGTTCACCATGATCGGCATCCTGACCATGGCAACGATCCTGGTGCTGCCGCGCGATGCCGAGGCCATCTCCAAGGTCATCATCTTCACCGCCGTCGTGGTCATGGGCCTTTCCTATCTCGGCCTCATCGTCTTCCCGCACGAGGCGATGCACACCGCCGATTCACAGGAGCCCGAGCATGCTGGCCTGTGGCGCGGCGTGTTCACCCACAAGAACATCGCTGGCCCGATCATGGCCTGCTTCAGTTTCGCAGGCCTCTATCTCTACCGGCGCGGGCAACGCTGGTGGGGTGCGGCAATCTTTTGCGCGGCGATGATCTTCATGCTGCACACCGGGTCCAAGACCACCGCCGGCCTGGTGCCGTTCTCGATCCTGATCGTGATGTTCCCGAGCCTGATAGGCATGCGGCTCGGGACGCCGATCCTGTTCGCGCTGGCGATCGTCGCCACGGCGGTCGGCACGCTGGGCATCGTCTTCCTGCCGCCAGTCAAACATCTGGCGGCCATCTATTTTCCCGATCTCACCTACACTGGGCGCACAACGCTGTGGGAGTTCGCCGGCTCGATGCTGGCGAAGAAGCCATGGACCGGCTACGGCTATGAAAGCTTCTGGGGCACACCGCTGCTGCTCAACCAGGACCAGCCCTTCGACCGTCCCTGGGACATACGAACCATAGTACACGGCCATGACGGCTATCTCGACATCGCCGTGCTGATGGGCATTCCGGCCCTTTGCGTGGCGGTCTACACCTTCCTCATCGCGCCATTGCGCGACTACATGCGCATTCCGCTGCGCAAGGAAAACATCTATCTCGGCGACTTCTTCATGATGGTGGTGCTGTTCACGGCGCTCAACGCTTTCCTCGAAAGCTTCTTCTTCCATCGCGGCGACCCGGTCTGGCTGTTCTTCGTGCTCGGCGTGCTTGGCCTGAGGCAAGTGTCCTTGCGGCCGATCGCGGTGCGCAACGCCTCCCGCCCGGCTTGACAGGGCTTCCCCAGAGAACCGCGAGCGTCTATGTCAGGGCCTTCCTTCGGAGGGCTTTCGATGACGATCAGGCTTGTTCTCGCCGGCTGCGGCAATATGGGTTACGCCATGCTCTCGGGCTGGCTGAAATCCGGCAAGCTTGCCCCGTCGACGGTTTTCGTGGTCGAGCCCAATGCCGACCTGCGCAACCGCGCCGCCGCACTGGGCTGCGGCACCGCGGCGGATGCCGGTGCCGTTCCCGCCGATGCCGTGCCTGATCTAGTCGTCATCGCGGTGAAGCCGCAGGTGATCCGCGACGTCACCGCCGCCTACAAGCGTTTCGGCGATGGCCGCACGACCTTCGTCAGCATCGCCGCCGGGACGCCCTCCGCCACTTTCGAGGAAATCCTGGGCAACCGCGCGCCGATCGTGCGCTGCATGCCCAACACGCCCGCGGCGATCGGCAAGGGCATGATGGTGGTGTTTTCCAATCCCCTGGTTTCCGACGACACCAAGCGTTTCGTCGCCGACCTGTTGTCGGCCAGCGGCGAAGTGGCCACCATCGAAGACGAGGGGCTGATGGATGCGGTGACCGCCGTCTCGGGATCGGGACCGGCCTACATCTTCCACTTCATCGAAGCGCTGACCGTCGCCGCCGAGAAGGCCGGCTTGCCGACGGCGACCGCCAAGCTGCTCGCCATGCAGACCGTCTATGGCGCCGCCTCGCTCGCCGCAGAGAGCCAGGAGGATCCAGGCGTGCTGCGCCAGCAGGTTACCAGCCCCAACGGCACCACGGCGGCAGCACTTGGCGTGCTGATGGGCGAGGACCGGCTGACCAATCTGCTGACGCAAGCGGTGGAAGCGGCGCGGCTGCGGTCGATCGAGTTGGGGAAGTAGGCCTACTTCATCCCGTACAGCATCTCGTCCTGCAGCCGGCGCAAGGCGAACAGCCTCGTCGTGTGGTCGGGCGCGGCGTTGTCGGCGGTCAGCAACTCACCTTTCCTGACCGGCTTCAGCACCTTGCCGCCCTCGAGCAGGCCGACCGGAACGGCGCGCTGGGCGCGGGCTTCGCCGACGGTCATGGTCCAGGAGCGGTAGCAGGTCTCACCGATCGCATCGAAGGCTTCTCCGGCTGCGAGATCGCGCTTGGCGACCGCGCAGACCTCGGCGACCGGCCGAGGCAGCGGCACCATGTCGGGCTTGCCGAAGAGCACGATGCGGGCGGCGGTCAGCGGCACTTCCAGCGAGGTCAAATGGTATGGTCGGAACAGGCTGTAATAGGGGCCGTGGCCGATATGAAGATCATCCATGCGCTCGATGATGCGCGGATGCGTCGCCTCGACGATGACGAAGACACCGGGCGCGACACCCTTGCCGATCGTGTAGTCGACGACGCCTTTCTTCAACAACAGTCCGCCATCCTCGCGCGGGATCAGCACCTTGACGAGATCGTCGCGGTCGGCTTTCGGGCCATGCATGCCGGGCACGTCGGGCACCAGCCCGGTGGCGTTGGCGATGGCGCACATCTCGACCATGGTCTTGGAACCATCGACGAACTCGACCAGCATGCGCGGGTTCATGTTGCGGCGGATCGCTTCCTCGCGATAGTCGTCGGGCACCGCGTCATGGTTCAGCGGGTTGTTCTTGCCCTTGCCGGCCGAGATGATGGTCAGGCCCAGCGCGGAGGCGAACTCGATCAGCTCCATGCAGCTCGACGGCTCGTCGCCGGCGCCGACCGAATAGACGACGCCAAGCCTGTCGGCCTGCTGCTTGAGATAGCAACCGATGGTGACGTCGGCCTCGACATTCATCATCACCAGATGCTTGCCATGCTCCATCGCTGACAGGCAGAAATCGGCGGCGACGCCGGGCTTGCCGGTGGCGTCGATGACGATTTCGATCAGCGGATTGGTGACCAGCATCTCGTTGGAGGTGACGGCGATTTTTCCCGCCTCGATTGCGGCGGTGACTTTCGAGGCGGTGTCGGCTTCGGCCGCCATCGCCTCGTCACCATAGGCGATGCGGATGGCCTCGCGCGCCGTGTGCGGGCGCCGTGTCGAAACGGCGCAAACCGAAATGCCGGGCATCAGCATGCCTTGGGTGACTAGGTCAGTGCCCATCTCGCCCGAGCCGATGACACCGATGCGCACAGGGCGTCCCTCGGCGGCACGGCTGGCGAGATCGCGAGCAAGCCCGGTCAGGGTGACATTGGTCATGCTGGCGAGTCCATGGTTCGTGATCCGGAGGCGGCAATAGCAGGGAACCGCCCTCCCTTGCCAACGAAACCGCCTGATGTGGCTTCACACCACCCTGACATAGCTCGTCATGCCCGATTTCTGATGCTCGATGATGTGACAGTGCAGCAGCCAGTCGCCGGGATTGTCGGCGACGAAACCGAGCTGAACCTTCTCGTTCGGCTGGATGAGATAGGTGTCCGAAATCAGCGGCTGAACAGGGCGCGTCGAGGACGACAGCACCTTGAAGCTCATGCCGTGCAGATGCATCGGATGCGATTGCGGCGTCAGGTTCTCCATGTCGATGACATAGCTCTTGCCCAGCTTCAATTCAGCGAGCGGTGCCGTCGGATCAGGCGTATCACCCGGCCACGGCACCTTGTTGATGGCCCAGAAACTGTAGCCGAGCGAACCGCAGATGCCGTCGCTCGGGACGTTTTCGGCGGTGGCGCTGAGCGCCAGGGAAATATGCTGGGCAGCGGCGAGATCCACTTCTTTCACCGGATTGGCCTCGAGCGGAGCAATGTCACGAACGTCCCGTTTGAGCGAGCCGCCGGTGGCGCGCAGGTTGGCGAGGATCTTGGGCTTGGTGCCCCTGACGTCTCGCAGGCTGACGATCGCGCCCTCCTCGTCGGGCATGCGGATGGCGAGTTCCATGCGCTGTCCCGGTCCAAGCAGCAAGGCATCGGGCGAAAAACGCCCAGGCACCGGATTGCCGTCGAGCGCGATGACGGTCGCCTCGGCGCCGTCGACGCGGAAGGCGTAGATGCGGGTGACGTCGGTGATGGCGACGCGCAACCGCACCAGCCCGCCGGCCGGTGCATCATATTGCGGCTGGTCGAGCCAGTTCGCGGTCCGCACCGTGCCGTAGGTGCCGGTTCTCGCGGCATCGCGCGGCCGAAACTGGTCGATGAACTGGGCGTCGTCGCCAAGGCGCCAGTCGCGCAGATTGAGGACGAACTCGGCGTCGAATTTCGGATCGCCGGGGTTTTCGACCACGATCACACCGGTCAGGCCGTGACCCATCTGCTCCAGCGTGTTGCAATGCGGGTGATACCAGAAGGTGCCGGCGTCGGGCGGTGTGAAGACGTAGTCGAAATGATCGCCGGTGTAGACATAGGGTTGGGCCAGGAACGGAACGCCATCCATCTTGTTCGGCACGCGAATGCCGTGCCAGTGGATGGTCGTGGGATCGTCGATGGCGTTGACAAGGCGTGCGGCGAAAGGCTCGCCTTTTTTCATCCTGAGCACCGGCGGCATTCCGGCATTGCCGTAGGTCAGTACATCCCTGGTCAAGCCGCCGTCCATCAGCTTCGTCAGGATTTTGGCCGTCTGCAGCACCACCGGTTCGGGCGCGGCGGCTGCCCAGCCGCCGAGCCGGCCGATGGCCGGGATCGCAACTCCGCCAATGCCAGCGAGCGCGGCCGTTTTCAAAAGCCCGCGGCGTGTGAATAGGGTCATTCAGCGCTCCAACTGCCAGGACGATTATCTGGCATTTATCGCGGCCTTGGATCACAGACGAGCCATCGGCGCAAATGCCGAGAACGGCATATCGCGTCTACATGGCGCCTGGATGGCATTTATCAGGCATGTGCTATGCGCGCGCCTGGCGAGAAGCCAAGCATGTGCAGCGCTCTCACATTATCACGCCCATGGTCGGCGAGGCTGCAGGCTGTTCGGTGGCCTACTTTTCGTCGACGCTTGCCAGGAAGCGGGCGAAGATCGGGTCAAAACGATCCGGCGAATCCCAGAACGGCGCATGGCCTGATTTGTCGAGCAGATGGGCCTTGCCTTCCCATAGGTTGGAAAACTTCACTGCGGCGACGAAATCGGTGTTGACGAAAGGCTCGTCCATGCCGTTGAGGACGGCGATCGGCGGCGTCTTGCCGGCGACGATCTCGCGCTGGTTGCGGCCGGTGCCGGCCGCGAATTTCTCGAACATCAGCCGCCGCGCCCGTCCGTCGGTGCGCGCGACGGTGTCGAGGAGGAACGGCTCGAACGGCTCGCCGCAGGTGCTGCGCGCATAGGCCTCGACCTCGGCGGCCGTGAAGGTCTCCTGACCGGCGAGGTGCATATGCGGGCTCGACTTGAAGCCGTTGCCAACTTCCTCGGGCGAGACCGGCGGAGTGCCTGATATCATCAAGCCGAGCAGGCCCGGAAATCGGTCGATCATTTCCAACCCGATATGGCCGCCGAGCGACCAGCCGAAGACGATCGCCTTGTCGACGCCGAGCAGTCCGAGCACTTCGGTCATCGCATCGGCATAGCCTTCCATGCTGTAGGAGCGCTCCGGATCGATCGCGTCGCCTGATGCCCCGTGCCCCGGCAGGTCGGGTGCGATCAAATGGTAGCGCTCGCCCAGCGGGCTCTCGAGCTGGTTGCGGAAGACCGCGCTGGAGGACGAGTTGCCGTGGATCAGCATCACGGCGGTGCCTTTGCCGCCGGTCTCGCGAAGGGCGATCTTGCCGTGGCTCGTTTCAAGGGTCTTCTGCGAGATCGTCATGGTCTGCTCCGTCCGGAATGCCTTGTTTTAATGCAGGTGCGCAGCAAAGCGCCACGGCGGACGGCCAGGAGTTCCAGCGCGGCGTACAGATGGCGATCGACGAGGCGAACGCGGCCGGTGGCGTTGCCGGCAACACGTTCGAACTGGTGGTCGGCGACGTCAAGGATCAGTCCGCCGGCAACGTCATCAGCGCGGTCGAGCGCCTGCTCGGCGATCCCGGCGTGCAATTCATGCTGACCGGCTAGGGTTGATCGCCGCATTGGCTTCGAATTTGGGATTGACCGAGGGAATGCGGACCATGTCGCGGGTCAATCCGATCAGCCAATCACGGTCGGTCTCGATCTCAGCCTGCACGGCATCGATGATTGTTTGGTTGTCAGGCATTTTCTCGGTCCCTTGGTTACGCGGACGATAGCGGGCAGTGCGAAGCGCATCGGCGTCACTTTTTCTCGGCCCTGGATTTGTGGGCCGGCTTCGACGGCCCCGCTTCAGCGGACGAGGCCGGTTCGGCGGCATCGAGCGTGACCGCGTTGGCACTGCGGATCTTCTCGATGTCCTCGATCCGCTTGCGAACCCCCGCGCCATGACCTTCGAGCGCATGGGCGAAAACGGTTTCCATCTGCGCGACGGCGGTCGCCAGCGTGTCGAACGGCGAATTGGCGTCGATCGCCGCTACCATGGTCAGGTCGGCGATATCGGCGATCGGCGACAGCCAGACATCGGTGAACAGCAGGACGGAGACGCCGCGCTCGTGGGCCTGTTGCGCAAAGCCCACCACGTCCGACTGGTAGCGGCGGTAGTCGAAGACGACGAGAAGGTCACGCTTGCCAAGGTCGATCAACAGGTCGAAATCGGCCGGGCTGAGCGAGCCGATGTCGCGCACGCCGGAGCGGAATTGCAGGAGGTAGCCGGCTAGCATGGAGGCGATATGCCGGCTGAAACGGCCGCCCAACAGCACCACCTGCCCCTTGGTTTCGAGCAGCAGGTTGACAGCGCGCGTATAGGCCTGCAGGGGCACCGCCGTGCGCGTGCGCTCCAGACTGTCGGAAACCGAATGGAAATAGGCCAGTGCCGTGCCCTCGCTGGAACCGCCCGGGCGCTTGGCCTCCATCATCAAAAGCGGCGAATGCAGCCTGGATTCGACCTCGGTGAGCAGGCGCGCCTGGAAATCGGCAAACCCGACATAGCCGAGCTTGGTCATCAGCCGCGTCACGCTCGGGTCGCTGACCCCGGCGCGGCGTGCCAGTCGGGTCGCCGTGCCCAGCCCGGACATGGGATAATCGGCTAGCAGGACCTGAACGATCTTTTCTTCCGCCGACGTGAACGCCAAGGTGGTGTTGGCCAGTTCTTCGCGGATCGACATGGTCATCGCCTCTCGCCGACGGAAAGACGATTATCTTACAATTTCATGCATGATTGTCAAATTTGGAAAATATCTTACAGAGCCCAACGGGCGTCGCTGTGGAGGCCGCTCATTTCGCCCGACGGGTCTGGGCCGTCGCGGCCGTCGCCAGCCTATTTGAAGCTGGCGATGGGCAGGAACTTCACCGCGGAGCCGGTGAAGCGGCGGTGATCCGACGTCTGTCTTCGCGGCCGGAATCCGTCGAGATAGATCTGCTCCGGTGCCCTGCGAATGAAATTGGCGGCAATGACGGGCGCCGGTGTCGATACTGTCCCCCTGGCGATGCCGCGACCTGCGGCAAGCGGCCGGCCGGACAACGCGGCTGGCACGACGTCGGCGGTGGCTTCGGGATCGAGACGTGGCTGGACACGGTCGGCCTTCGGGCTGGTCCTGACGCGAACTTCGGCTTTCGATGGAGGGACCGCGATCCGCTGACCGGTCAGCCTGTCGAGGCCGTCATAGGGATGATGCATGGCCAGCAAGGCACCGACAACATCGCCGGATTTGGCTGCTTCCGGCTGATGCGCCGGGCTCGTCTGGCTTTCTGGTCGCCATGTCGGCAACGGGATGTTGAGCGCCACCATGTCCGGCGCGACGCTCGCCGGAGCGGGATCCGTCTTGCCCAAGGAAATTTCGGCATTGGCTGATGCCGGCTTGTCGTCCGGCAATTCGGCGCGCGGCGCGAAGGCCGGCAGCGGCACTGAGCCCGGCGCCATGGCCATGACAGTCGCTTCAGGCCCGGCGGGCGGTTCTTCCGCCGGATCGGCGGTGGCCGTCTGGATGTCCGCGCGCTCGGCTTCTTGCGGCGGCACGATAGCGATGCCGGGTTCAACGGATTTGGACGGCTTGCGCGGCGCAGGCGCCGCTTCCGCGACATCTTCCGCCTCGTCCTCGCCGCGACCCAAAAGCGTCGCCAGCAAGCCACGCGACTTGCGTTGGCCGGCGTCGACGCTTGCCAGTTCGATGTTGGGCGTGCCGGCGGCCTTGCGCGATTTGTAGGCGGCAAACGCCTGCTGGTAGCCTGGCAACGGTTTGCCGTCGCTCGGCACATGCAATGTGTTGCCGTTGGGGAAAACCCTGGCGAGTTCCTGGCGGCTGATGCCCGGCCAATGCCGCACATTGCCGACATCCATATGAATGAAAGGCGAACCGGAGGTCGGGTAATAGCCGACACCGCCGCCCTGCATCTTGAGCCCGATGTCGCGCAGCTTCTTCAGCGGCACGTCCGGCAGGAAGAAGTCCATCGCGCGGCCGACCATATGCTGGCTCTCGCGAGCCACGCCCATCGAGCGGCCGCGCAGCATGGCGTTGGTCGCCGGCGAGCGATAGGCGCTGACGATATGGATATAGGCTGTCGAGCCGCTGGTCCGGTAGGCCTGCCAGACGAGGTCGAGCAGGCGCGGATCCATTCTGGTCGGCTCGTTGCGACGCCAGTCGCGCAGCATCACATTGATCTTCTTCAATCCCGCCTGATCGTAGCGCCCGTTGCGCTTGAAGACGATCTCGGCCTTTTCGCCGGTATGAAGATGCTGGATCTTCAGGGTGCGCGTCTCGGCGAACGCGCTGGTGACGCACATGCAGAGGAACGCTGCCACGACGGCCGGCAACCGTGTCCAGCAACGGGAAGCGCCGGGCGTGTTTTGTTCGCTTTCGATCACGGTCATGCCTTGCACATCGTTTTTGTTTCGGGCGATTTGACGTCAAGGGGGCCTTTTTCGGACACCCTCGGTCTGGCAAGGCAGGGACTTGACCAGGCGAACGGGCATCAATCCCCGTCATGTCGATGAACAGCATCTTGGTTAACGAATCGTGTCCATGCCGGGAATGGGCCTCCAGCCGCGACGGTCGCCAGGGAATTAATTCAGCCAACCACTTCAGCGGAACAGATATTTCGACACTTCCGGGTTGCCGCGCCGCCACATCACATTATCCAGGAAGTAGTGGTGCACGTTGATGAATATCCACGCGATGAAGAGGAAAAGCGACGAGCCGAACACCGCCTTGTCGTAGGGAATGAGGTCCGCCAGCGCCATCGGCACCAGCCAGAAACCGAGCGCTCCGAGAATTGCGCCGACGACGATGAAGGCCAGCACGCGCAGCCTGTACACCGGTCCAAGAATGGACAAGGCCTTCAGTGCCGGCTTCTTGACGGCGTCCGCGCGATCGCGCTCGACATTGGTCTGGTAGCGCCAGACCACCGCCAGGTACTGCAAGGAATGGAGCGCCGGCACCACCAGCAGCCAGAGCGGGTTCAGCGTCACGAACAGTATCCAGGCATAAAGGGACACGACGTAAGCGACGACGCCATTATAGGGCAGCGCCCCGCCATGCCTGCGCCAGCGATTGATGAACATCACGGCGGTGGCCGCCGAGGAAGCGGCGGCGATCGACATGGCGATGGTGATGAGCCACGGCGGGACGGCGAAGGTGTAGTATTCCAAACCCCAGAACTGCCTCTCGGTGATCACCACGTTCGTCTGAAGCCAGGCGAACAGCCACACGGCGTAGCCGTTGAACAGCAATACCTTCTTGTCCTGGTCGCTGAAGAATCTGCGCTTCAGCACGGCATCCACCATCAGCATGCCGTAGCCTTGCTTGACGTAGTGCCAGCCGACGAAAAAGCCCATCGCGTTGGTGGCATTGCCGAGCAGCCGGGCGTTCCCCGTCAGCGAGCCATAGGCAAAGAAGGCGGCCATGGCCAACGGGACGACGATCCCCGCGAGGATATAGCGGATCTGGAGACTGCGGCCATAGCCCTCGCCGCGCACCTTGCGCGCGAAGTTGCGATAGAAGATCTGGTAGGAATGACCGAAGTGCGGCTGGTTTATGAGATGGGAGAGCAAGAACATCGTCAGCGTCAGGGCCGCTTCGTATCTGAGCGGCACAAAATACAGAACCGGCAGGATGACAAGCGCACTCCCGCCAAGCATGAAAAAGTCGATGAACGGGCCAAAGAGGTATTTTTGCGGGGCAGCCGCGACCGAAGTCGGGGCATCCGCGGAAAGGTGAAGTGCCATGGTGCCTTCTCCCTGTGATGGTTTATTTTAGCCATCGACCCTGGCGTCGGGCAAGCCGCCGGTGCGCGAAAACGACCTGAGCGGACGCGCGCCGAGGTTCCAAAGCAGGCCAATTCAGGAAACAGGGGGGACTCTGGTGCTGCGAGAGAGGATTGAACTCTAAGTTCACGTAATAAAATCAATGGTTTAGTCTATAGTCTGTAACATTGTGACGTCGACAAAATGACCTCGCCTATCGGTCGAAGAAGGTCCATTCCCCCGGGGAATTGGGCCGCGCCTTTGCCTTGGCCTCCTGTTGCGTTAGCATAGGATCAAATTAGCTATGCCTGACGAATCGGATTTCGCTGAGGGGGCGAAGATTCATGGAGATGCAGCAGGTCCGTTATTTCCTGGCCCTGTCCAGCACCCTGAACTTCACCAGGGCAGCTGAAGAGTGCAACGTCACACAACCTGCGCTGACGCGCGCGATCAAGACACTTGAAGACGAATTGGGTGGAGAACTCCTTAGGCGCGAGCGCCAGCATTCCCATTTGACCGAGCTTGGGCGTCGTATGCTGCCGTTGCTGCAGCAATGTTACGATGCCGCCACTTCCGCCAAATCGCTCGCCAAGGCGGTGCAAAGCAGCGACGTGGCGCCGCTCAATGTGACCATTTCCAACAGCGTCAACATAGCGCTGCTGGTTTCGCCGTTTACGGAGCTTTTCCGTGCCTATCCCGGAGTCCACCTCAAGATCAACCGCGGCTCGCCGACCGCGGTCATCGATGCCCTCAAAAATGGGGAGGTCGAATTGGCGGTTGCCGGTTCGCTGGGGCAGGCTTGGGATCGACTCGACACCTGGCCACTTTTCCAGGAAGGCATAGAGCTTGTCGTGAATTCCGATCATCCGCTTGCCCGCCGCAACGAAGCCGATGTCGCGCTGAGCCAGCTTGCCGCGGAGCCTGTGTTGAGCAGGATCGATTGGGAAACGAGCGAGGAGCTGTCGCGCTGCCTGTCGGCAAATGGGCTGACGCCGCGGTCCGCGCATGAGGTCGAGACCGACCACGATCTCCTGGCGCTGCTCGAAGCCAATGCCGGAGTTGGTTTCGTCTCGGTGACAGCGCCACGCTCGCCAAACGTCCGTAGGCTCAAGCTCCGCGACTTGGACATTTCGCGAGTCGTCGCCGTCTATGCAGTCGCCGGCCGCCAGCGTTCGCCGGTGGCGACGACGTTGCTAAACCTGTTGCGATCGACCGACTGGTCGACCTTTGGCGTCAACGAGCCCGTCTGAGCGCCCCGATCAAGTCGTCGATGTCCATCCGACGGCGGTAGTCCGGATCAACGAAGCGATCCGTGATCACCCCGTTTTTGCCGACGACGAAGGTCGCAGGGATCGGCAGGAACCAACTGGAGTTGCCTTGAAACTTTGGGATGTCATAGGCAACGCCCATTAACTGCTCCATCTCGGCCCCGATCCAGATCGCAAGGTTGAGCGAAAGAGCGTAGCCATTGTCCATGTCTGTCAGGAATGGAAATTGGGCGCCTACGGCGGTCTTCATCGCCTTCGCGAACTTGCGCCGCTCGGGCATGATCGCGACGACCTGACCGCCCAGCGTCGCAATCTCCTGCTGAGCTTCGACGATGCCGATCGCATTCAACCGGCAATATGGACACCAGTGCCCGCGCTGAAAGGTGACCACGGCAGGCCCCTGGAGGAGGATGTCGCTCAGGCCAATCAGTCTGCCCTCGTCGTCAGGCAACAGGAATCCCGGCATGATGTCGCCTGCGGCCGGCGCCATGGCTCCGGCCTCCTGCTGCTCCAGGCGCTCCACGAGGCGGTCAACCGCATCGGCGAAATCCGCGTTCAGGCGGCGCACTGCGGTCGCAATCACGGCGAGCCGCTCGTTCAGCGGTGCGTCGAGCTCGATGGCAGCCTGGACGGACTGTTCGAATGTCATTGCCTCGTAGTCGATGGCCATTTCTGCACTTTCATGGGTTGCAGGAAGCCTATCATCAAAGCCCGCCGGCCATGGCCATGCTTTTCTCGCATGGTTTTGATGCCCCGCGTGCATCAACGCAGGAGAGGTTCGTATTCTGTTCGCAGCCTCCCCTCAATTCGTTACATTATTCCTGGTATCCGAGGCGAAGGTCGGCACGCCTCAACTATCGCCACCGACAATTCGGCAACGCGCATGGCCACTGTCACACTCCATCCGGGAGTGCCGCAGGATCAAGACGTGTTACCTTCCAGATTCAATGCAGTTTGACTCGGGGTTTTGTGCGCCGCGCAAAGATACCGGCGATCGTATCCAGCGTGGTCTTCAAAGACCCATGCACAGCCTTGAGGTGCATCTTGTAAAGTGTGTGATACATCAGCCGGGCAAGCAGGCCTTCGATCTTGAGACCGCCGATGAGACTGCCGAACGAGCCGTAGTCGGCCAGTGAAACAAGAGCGCCGTAGTCGCGGTAACGGAAAGCCGGCGCGGCCCGTCCCACAAGACGCGCTGCTACCACCTTGACGAGGTAATCAGCCTGCTGGTGGGCCGTCTGGGCGCGCGGTGGCAATGGGTTGTCATCGCCGGGCAGAACACAGCTTGCGCAGTCGCCGATCGCAAACACATTTTCGTCGCCTCGGGCCCGCAATGTCTCATCGACCACCAGGCGATTGATGTGGTCCGTCTCGAGACCATCGAGCTTCTTCAGGAAATCCGGCGCCTTGATCCCTGCGGACCAGACGATCAGCTCCGCCGGCACGAATAGCTTCTCGCCAAGCCTGACGCCGTTCTCCGTCACCTCCGTCACCTTGATCCCGCAGCGTATCTGGACACCGAGGTCGCGCAGCAGATGCGCCGAGGCACGTGCCAGATGCTCGGGCAAGGCCGGCAGGATGCGCGGCCCCGCCTCAACGATGGTGATGCGGATCAGCCTTTCGAAATCAATGTTGTCGAGATTGTGCGACGCGATCTCCCGCATCGACTTGTGCAGTTCGGCAGCCAACTCGACGCCGGTGGCCCCGGCACCAACGATGACGCAATGAAGCTGGTCTGGGGACAGCTGCTCATATTGCGCATTGGCGCGCAGGCATGCGTCTATCATGCGCCTATTGAATCGGGCGGCCTGATCGGCGGTATCGAGCGCGATGGCATGACGTGCCGCTCCAGGCGTCCCGAAATCGTTGCTGACGCTGCCAACAGCCAGCACCAGCGTGTCGTAGCCCAACACACGCGGCGGGATGATCTGCCTGCCGTCTTCGTCGAAGCTTGGCGCGACAAAGACCTGGCGCCTGGAGCGATCAATGCCGACGACTTCGCCGATGCGATATCGATAATGGTGGCGGCTGGCATGGGCAATGTATTCCACCGCATCGTTCGACGCACTCAAGGCACCGGACGCCACCTCGTGCAGAAGCGGTTTCCAGATGTGCGTGCGGTTGCGGTCGACAAGCGTGACGGAAAGCCGTCGCTTGCCGAACTTGCGGCCGAGACGCGTCGCGAGTTCCAGTCCGCCTGCGCCGCCGCCAACGATGACCACTCGATGCAGTGACGTGTCCGCATGCGATGGGGTTTCCGGTATCGTGCGGAAAAGCGCAGCGTTGTTGGCGAGCACGGCTTCTAGAACCAGCCGCATCCCCGGGGTGATGATCTGCATCGGTATTCTCCGCCTGTTTCTTCGGCCTCGCCGCGCTCGAACAATTCACTCTTGCGATTCGTGGATGACGATGCCCTGCAGCATGTCGATGTCGCATTCCCAGGGTTTCTCCGTGAGGACGCGCTGCCCATGCTCGTATCCCGCCTGCCAGCGCGTGCGGATGCCGGCGCGGGTGAAGTCGATGTCCTTGGTGTGGTCCTCGCCGTCGAGGCGTGGTGAAAGCAACCGCACAAGGTGCATGACAGACGGGCAACCATAGGACGCGAGTTCCTTGAACATCGGATCCTCGCGCCGCTCGTCCGGGACGAGCTTTCCCATTTCACGCACGACGTGGCGCAGACGATGCAATTGCTCCTGCCGGGCCACGTGGCTTTTGCCGCGGCTTGCGAATTGAAGGTCCTTTTGCCGCCCCATCACCTGCCAGATCGATTTCGGCTCGGTAGCGCGAGGCTGCCACATGTTGACGGCAAAGATCAGCGAGTCGCGCCGCGGACGCGCGTCGAGCACGACCTCGATGGGGGTGTTCGAATAGATGCCGCCATCCCAGTAAGGCTCGCCGTCGATACAGACCGCCGGAAACGCCGGCGGCAAGGCGCCCGACGCCATGATGTGAGCCGTCGACAGGGTCATCTCTCGGGTGTCGAAGTATTTGAGTTCACTGGTGTTGACGTTGACAGCGCCGACCGTCAGGCGGGTATTACGCCGGTTGAGATAGTCGAAGTCGACCAGGTCATTCAGCGTCCTCTTGAGTGGATCGGTCGTGTAATAGGAGGCATTCTCGACACCCACTTCGCGGTTCACTCCGAACATGGCGCTGGGGTTCGGTTCGAAGAATCCCGGTATGCCGCGCATCACGGTGCCCATGTTGGCGAAGACATTGCTTGGAACCATCATCCGGAAAAACTCGTCGAGCGGGCTGACACGGCTGACGCTTTCCCAGAACTCCTGAAGCCTCGCCAGCCGAACCGTTGGCTCGTTACCGGCAATCAACGCCGCGTTGATGGCGCCGATCGAGGTGCCTATGACCCAATCCGGCTCGATCCCGCCTTCGACGAGCGCCTGGTAGACACCGGCCTGATAGGCACCGAGGGCGCCACCGCCTTGCAGCACCAACACCGTTTGCCGCTGAACGGCAGCATCAGCCACATGGGCGACCTCCGGCAACGGTTCAGCAGTCGGAGGATTTCGGGTGATCTTGTTCATGGTCTTTGCTCCTCGTTGCCGGTTCAGTGTGCGGTCCAGCCGCCTTCAATCGGGATGATGGCTCCGGTGATCGAGGCTGCGTCGTCCGAAGCCAGAAACAGGCAGAGTGCCGCTACCTGGGCTACGGTCACGAATTGTTTGGTTGGTTGGGCCGCCAGAAGGACGTCCTTGATCACCTGCTCCTCGGTGATCCCGCGGGCCTTGGCGGTGTCCGGTATCTGCTTTTCAACCAGCGGCGTCAGCACATAACCTGGACATACCGCGTTGACGGTGATGCCCTGTTCGGCGACTTCCAGCGCGACCGTCTTGGTCAGCCCGGCGACCCCATGCTTGGCGGCGACATAGGCGGATTTGTAGGGCGAGGCGACAAGGGCGTGGGCGGATGCAACGTTGATGATGCGACCCCATTTGCGCTCCTTCATCGCCTGCAGCGCTCGCCGGATCGTGTAGAACGACGACATCAGATCGATCGCCACGACCGCCTCGAATTTCTCGATCGGGAATTCGTCGATCGGTGCGACATGCTGAATGCCGGCATTGTTGACGAGGATGTCGACCGCGCCGAACTCGGCGATCGCCTTGTCCATCATCTCAGTGATCGCGCCACCCTTGCTCATGTCCGCATTGTCGTAACGAACGGTCACCCCGTGGTCAGCGGCAAGCTTTGCCCGCAGCAGTTCAATCTCACCGGTATCGCCGAAACCATTGAGCACAATGTTGCAGCCTTTGGACGCGAAGGCCTCGGCGATGCCTTTGCCGATGCCGCTGGTCGAGCCGGTGATGAGTGCTGTCTTTCCTCTGAGCATCGTCGTTTCCTTCGGTTGGAGCCGCGGTCGGGATGTCCGGCAACGGCTGCGAGCAACGGGCTTGCGCGTCCAGGTCTCGAGTTCTGGCCCAAGTATGGCGAGCCGCCCGAAGCAGCGGAAATGCCGTTGAGACATGGATTCGATAGCTGAGGGTCAGATCATCAGCTCGGCGCGGGCGACGCCGTGGACCCAACCGCCTTGGCTTGTTTGACGTTGGGGCAGCTAGTAAGGTCTCACTGCAACACGGGCAGTGCCGTATACCAGGCCGCCGGGGGAGCGTGCAGTGGAGATCAGCCAAGTCAGATACTTCTTGGCCGTCGCCAAGGAATTGAACTTCACCAGGGCGGCCGAGCAGTGCAACGTCACGCAGCCGGCGCTTTCACGCGCCATCAAGCTGCTCGAGGACGAATTTGGCGGTGCGCTTTTTCATCGTGAGCGACGCTTCACCCATCTCACGGAACTCGGCCGCATGGTCGAAACCTATCTTGAGGGTGTTTTTGAGAACTCCCGGCAGGCCAAGCAGATAGCCGAGCAGTATGTGCATCTGAAGAAGACGCCGCTCAGGGTCGGTATCATGAGCACGATTGCTCCCGACGAGATCATCGAGCTCATCTCGTCCATCCGCGGCCATCACCCGGGTGTGAAGCTTCATCTTTGCGACGCCGACGCGCCGAGTTTACGGCGGCGGCTGATCGAGGGCGATCTAGAGGCTGCCATTTACGCATTGCCGTCGAACATTCCCGACGAGGAAGTGCACTCCTTGCCACTTTTTCGCGAGCAGATGGTGATGGCGGTCCATCTGACCCATCGCCTCGCCAACCAGCGCAGAGTGCAAGTGAAAGACATGAGCAATGAAAGTTACATCACCGCAACAACTGTGAATTTGCCGGCTATGCCGACGCCGTTCTCTCCGCGCAGGGCGTCACCGTAAGCCCCGTTTACTGGAGCGATCGCGACGATTGGACACTCGCGATGATCGCCGCCGGCCTTGGTTTCGGTTTCATGCCCGAGCATACCGCCAAGCACGCGGGAGTGGTGGCCCTGCCGATCACCGACCCCGAATTCTGGCGCGAGGTCAATCTTGTCACTGTGCGCGGCCGCCGGCACTCGCCAGCGGTTGGCGCACTGGTGCGCGAGGCTACGCAGAAAAGGTGGTTCGGCGAGCGGGCGAAGGCATTGTCCGCCGCCGAGTAGCCCAGTCGCGGCGAGCATCCGGCCTAGCATATCCGAGCCACGGATCTCCGGTGCATCGTTCGCGTTCAGTCTTTTCTGATCGTCGAGGTGACGGACTGGATGACTTCGGTCGCCATCTTGAACTGCGCCTCGCGGTCGGTAATTCCATGCCGCTTGGCGATCCAGTCGAAATCGCTGTAGGCCGCATAAACCGCACCATCCGCGGTCTGGTAGACCAGAACACGCACCGGCCAATCGAGCCCGGCTTCCGGATTTGACGTGATGAAGGTCGTCCCAAGCGCCGGATTGCCAAACATCACCAGCCGAGACGGCCTGACATCGTTGCCGGCATTCTTGCCAAGTCTTGCCTGGTCGATGACGCCAAAGAACTTGATGCCCTTCTTGAGAACATCCCTCTTGATGCGCGAGACCGTCTCGCCGACGGAATAGTCGCTCTTCACCGTCACGACACCGTCCGAAGCTGCGGCTGGGAGAACGATCGCCATCATCATGGCGCCGCCGGCAATAATGGTTTTCAGGTAGTTGGTCATCTCAGTCTCCTTTGTTGGATAGTCAAGATTCTCGGTCGTTAGGTCTCATGCCTTTGGAGTTTGAAGCACGCGCGCCACCGCGATCGCGCCGGCGAGGACCGCGGCAAGCACGACCACGCATGCGGTCCAGCCAATCCGGTCGTAGATCTGTCCGATGACGAAGCTGCCGGCGAGCCCGCCCGCATAGTAGGAGGCGAGGTAAATGCCACTTGCGGCGGCGCGGTCGTGCAAGGCGGTGCGGCTGACGTGTCCTGTCGCTATTGCCTGCGCCAGGAAGGTGCCGATTGCGACCAGCGCCATTCCGGCAAGAACGATCGGAAGGCTGGTCGTGAGCAGCAAAAGCAAACCCAGGATCGCCAGCACGAGCGTCGAACCGATGCCGACCCTTGGACCGAGGCCCGCGGCGACACGCCCGGCCAGGGGAGTGGTCAGCATGGAAGGCAGGAAGACGAAATAGACCAGTCCTAGCGCCATCGGCGACAGCGATAGTGGCGCGGCGACGAGCTGGAAATTCACATAGGTGAAAGTGCCGATAAATACGAAGAGGATCAGGAAGCCGATGGCGAAGCAGCCGCGCAGCTCGGTGTTTTTCAGCGGACCCTTCCAAGCCGCACGGGCGGGCCCGCCCATCGTGTCGGCACGCATCATCGCGGACGTCTTCTGCAGCGTGAACCAGACGAGAGCCGCGCCAATCAGGTTGAGGGCGGCGAATGTCAGAAAGTTGGTGGAAATGCCGAATGTGTCGGCGACGGCGGCCGACATCAGCCGTCCGAAGAAGTTGCTGGCGACATTGCCGGTCACATAGGCCGCAAGCGCACTTGTCGTCTGCCGCGCGGAAAAGTGCTCGGCCAGGTAGGCCATCGTCAGTGTGAACGCGGTCGACATACACAAGCCCTGGGCAACACGCAGCAGGGCGAAGAGCAAGATACTGTCGGTCTGCGACAAAAGCGTCGTCGGGATCGCCAGCACCGCAAGGCTGGTCCAGATGCCGTTGCGGCGATCGAGGTTCCTGCCGAAAAGCGCCACCGCGATCCCAGCCACAGCCATGCCGAACGTGCTGGCGTTAACGGCAAAGCCCATGGTCGCGCGGCTGACGCCGAATTTTATCACCAGCGAAGGCAGGATGGCCTGGGTGGCGAACAGATCGACGAGCGTGAGAAACGCGATCAGGGCAATCAGGCCGAAGCGCCAGCTGTCGGCGGCAACCATGCGCAGCCGCGTCGGTTCAGTCTGTTCACTGGTCGTCATGACAAGGCTCCGTGGCCACACGTCCCCAGGAGATCACCCGAGGACGCGCTTTCAGTTGCTGATGCTGGAATCTGTTCGCCGCGCCGAGCGGCTCACATCATGTGGTCTTCGTGCATTGCCGGCGGCAGGACGTCGGCTGAATAGAGCACCGCGGGCACCTTGCCGTTGTTCTTCCACCAGTGAGCGAGCTGGCCGAACTCGGCGGTCACGTCGCCGGCCGGATGCTCGATGCCGACCTTGCAGGTGCTGCGATATTCGGTGATCGAGCCTTCGACGACGATAATGTTGGCTGGGCGGACATTGTGCTCATGCCACGGCACGACGCCGCCCGGCTGCACGACGAGCTTGCGCAGGCGCAGCATGTTGCCTTTCCAGGCCTCGCCCTTGCTGCTCAGATCGATCGCGGAGAGAACGGTGTCGACGACGCCGACCGGCTTGCTTGGATGTTCCTGGATGTCGGTCGTAGCGGCCTGGCCGGCAGGGCAGTCGCCGGCGAAGGCCGGAGCAGCGGAAAAGGCAGCAGTTGCGGAAAGCAGCCCGACCGCAAACGCGAGGTTGAGTTTCTTGGTAGCCATCTTGTATTTCTCCTTTGTCGGTGCCCAAACGCGGGAGGCGGGGCATGACAGGGAGAATGATCGGAGCCGCGAAGAAAGAGAAATGCTGACTGGCTTTCAATTCGATACCTGAAAACTATCGTGAGCCATCATGGCTGCACGCAGACGGATGGCTTCACATGCCACGCCGTGCCAGAATTTCTTGAGTTTGCTTCAGGCTGCGGTCTTGTGGATTGCCTGGGCTATGGCACTTTCCGGCCAGCCATGCGCCTTGACGCTGTTGACGAAGGCCGATGCCGCCGGCGAGAACCTGCGTCCCGCGACGACGACCAGGGACACTTCCCGCCAGACTTCGGGATCGATGACGGGCCGGACCTGCAAGCCCGGGATCACTGCGCTGAACTCCGGGATGAAGCAGATCCCAAGTCCCCCTGAAACCATATTCTGGATCCAGTCCTCGCGCTCGCTGGCGTAGGAGATCCTGAGCTTCACGCCGCGGTCGGTGCACAGTCCGGCGAGGTGATCACGATACTCGCAGTTGAGCCGCCTGAGATAGTTTTCACCGTCGAGTTCGGAGATGGCGACATTGTCGTTGCGAGCCAGCCGATGGCCGTTTGGAAAGGCCAGAACAAAGCGTTCGCGATAGAGTGGCGTGACATCGAATCGGTCCGGAAAGCTGTCGCTCGACGCCATGATAGCGACGTCGATCTCGCCAGACTCAAGCAGCTGAGAGAGCGATGCTGGCACGCCCTCGACCAGCTGCAGCTGGATGCCCTGCTGGCGTCGGTAGAAGTCGGTCAGCAGGCCGGTGAAGCGGCGCGGACCAATGGTGCACATGACGCCAACCTTGAGGTTGGCGTTTTCCAGGCACAAGAATCTCGACGCCTCCTGCCGCACTCCGGTCAGTTCGTCGAGGATCTGTTGGAACCGGGGGCGCAGCAGCACGCCAAGATCGGTGAGGTGCGTGAGGTTTCGCTCGCGGCGAAACAGCAGGCCGCCGACCTCGTCTTCGAGCTGTTGGATGGCGCGAGACAGCGCCGGCTGGGTGACATTGCACTTTTCGCCGGCGCGCGTGAAATTTCGCGTCTCGCACACGGCAAGGAAGTAGCGGATGTGATGAATGTCCATGCCGATTTGTCCCCGTTGCGTAGTCCTTTTTGCTCAACCGAACCTTGCCGCAAACGACATCAACGTTCCAATGCGCCGCTGCTATAGAGTTCATAGCATATCGTCATGGGCTGGCGCGGTTTGGCGCCCTGAAAGGCTTTGGCGGGACATTGGGGACGGGGGGGGGGGGGGGGGGGGGGGGGGGGGGGG
>NZ_JAIUIQ010000066.1:0-28562 GCF_020165735.1 Mesorhizobium sp. B283B1A | reverse complement strand
ATAAACCAGGAAGCGATCGACGGGCGTGTAGCCGATGCGGGCGCGCACCGTACCGAACCAGTCAATCTTTGTTTCGAGAGCAGTGCCGGGGCCGCCTATGCCGGAAATGGAAGCCTTGACGGCGGATCCCTGGAAGTCCGCTTCCACGCCGTAGACCATTTGCCCAGACTGCCAGTTGTAGCCAGCCTGGACGCCCCCCAGGAATCCACTTGCCGTGAGATCGAGACCAGTGCCGAAATTGGGGTCGTACTTGAACTTGCCAAAGCCGCCGCCGGCATTCACACCAATGTAAACGCCAGTCCAATCAAATGAAGCGGCAATTGGCTCTGACACTATGGCATCGGCAGCATAAGCGCCGCCGGAGAGTCCCATGAGAACAGTGGTCGCAAGCAGGATAGATTTCATAGAAAAGCCCCTTCAATCGATGCATATGAGAGCTAAGTAGCGTCTTATAGAACGCTAGCCTAGCCGGGCGCGATGACCTTCCGCAAAAAGCGCTGCGCGTTGCAGTTGCGCAACACTGACAACTCACAACTATTCCCGTTGGGCGGGCAGCGCTTGCCCGAGCCGTCGAGATCAGGAATATAATCCTCCCGTTGCGGCGATCACCCTCACACGGAGTTCGCTACCATGGCCAGATCAAAACCTTCCAAGCAATTATCGCAGGCTGAAATCGAGCGTTTTCTGGCGGCTGCGGAAGCGCTGCACCTGAGCATCATCAAGCCGTTCATATCGCCGCATTGCGACCATTACCGACAGACGCGGGTCTTGCATGAGGTGCTGTTGAACACCGTTCGGCAAGTCACCGGGAGGGAAGTCGAGTTCATCCGGTGGAACACCACTGGACCGCTGCTGCCCCCTAAGGCTGGGCGGTAGCGGCGGAGATCGATCAGGCCGAGCCTGCAGATCTGACAATGCCCGCGATGCGCATAGCGACGGCATCAAGTCCGCGGTCGCGGTTAATGGGACCACGTTTGCCGATCGCATCCGTATTGGCCGGGTTGTCCGTTGCCCCACGGTGGATCCCCCACTGCACCGGCCATTCCTCCACGAGACCTGCGAGCGCGTCAGACGGCTGTCGATGAGGAATCGGCAAGATGCGGGAACAGAGTTCAGACGCCGACGTTTTTCCCCAGGTCACGCGATTTGCGCGTGTAGAACTAACGGAGGAAAAAATGAACATCAAAATTCTTACGATGGGCGCGATGGCCCTCGCAATGATGACGGGCTCAGCGCTGGCAGGCAGCAGCACCACTTCCGCGCTCGATGATCCTGCAAAGATGTCACCTTTCTTCACGGATGCCGGCATGAAAACCTTGAGGTCGGAAGCGGATTTCAAGACCGCGTGGATGTCCATGAAACCGGACGAACAAAAGGCGGTGCTGAAAGACTGCGGCGACACCACGCTTAACAAGTCGCACGCGGATTTCTGCGCCATGGCGAAGAAGATGGGCGGCTAAGAATAACCGCTCTAGGCATAGTTCCCGAAACGTAGTTGGCCCGTGCTAGGCACGGGCCTTTTTCTGCAGGTCATTCCCTGAGACAAGAGGCGCGGTCAATTTGACCTACACGCCGGTTGAAAACCTGGATTTGACGCTCGAAGCGGGTCTGGCGAAGGTGACCTCGGCCAATTCGGGAATTCCATCGGGACGGCAGTGGTCGCTTGCTTTCTCGATGTCCGGAACCTTTCCATAGACCAACACATTAGCTCAAATTGGGTACCCCACTCTGGTTCTTTCGATACGATCACCGTTCATCTTTAAGACAGGCTCTTCACTCGCCTATGTAGCTCTTTCAACTGTTGGCCTCGTAGCCCCGGCCTTTCAACATAAATGCGGACGATGGCCGACCCGAATTTCTACATTCTCTCCATTATAATTTCTCCTGAGCATCCGCTGCCAGCTCCGGTCCCTTTAAATTTGCCGGTTCCGTTTTCACCCTTTATGACCCCGGTCAGGGTGTTCCCGCCCGTTCGTCCCTTGAATACAAAAGTGTGTTTCATGTTGACGGCGCCGCCGGTAGAGATGCTTCCCGTAAATCCAGAGCCAGACGTTACTTTGCCGTCACTTATGAAAACGGTTGTTGAGAGTTCTCGCCAATTGCCACAGTTCGTTGTGGCTCGTCTGACCAATTTCCATGTGCCATTAAAGGCGCTTAGCCCGCTCGTTTGGGGCACACAATGATCCCCCTTCGCCACCCTCCCGTGTTCACAAGTAAGCGGGCAGATCCGAGCGCCGATCGCCCTTAGTCTTTCCAGTAGTCCCGCTGTCGGTTCCAACGATGCAAGCTTGACGCCTTGCCGATCAGCATAGTCCTGAAGCGCATTGCGGCTGGTAGCCCCCCATTTTCCATCAGCATGGCCTTCAAGGCATCCTATGCGGGAGAGTTCCGTTTGAGTGGCGCGCGCAAGTTCGCTGGGGTCTCCGGTAGCTGCCGATGGCTGCGCCAGCGGGCTGGGGTGTTCAAGGTTTGCGAGTTCCGTCCCCTTGGCATCGTCGATTGCCTTCGTGGCGCGCTCCGATGCCGGTGGGTGCGCCGCCTTCTGTTCCGTTTCGATGCGCTTGTCGATCGCGTCGATCTTCAACCTCGCAAGGGGGGCAAAAGCACCTGCCGGAAATTGCTGCAGATAAGCTTCGAAGAAGCTCTTGTCGGTCGAGTCCTTGATAGTGGCCCAATATGCAAGTTCGACTGCATTGTCCGGCGACGTAGACTGTTGAGCCGGGGAAGGTGCCGCCTTCGGTTCCGTGGCGAGAGCCTTCAAAACGACTTCGCCCGTGAGCGAGGAGTTTTCCCATGGCACTTGCTTCCCATCCGTGGCGGCCAGTACGTCGCGGCGTACATCGATGAGGTCGCGCGTGATATCCTGCCCAGGCGTGCCGAGGTGCGCGAGCAGGGCGGTCGTGAAAGGAGAGTTTCGGCCCGCTCCGTCCAACGCGACGTTACCTGGTTGCGTGGCAAACGCGATCAGCGAGCCGACTCCGCTGCCAAGTCGGGCAAGACCACGCCCTAAGGAACCGGAGCGCGTTCCCATCGAGCGGGAAAGCTTCTCCGCAAACGGATTGTCCCGACAGGCATCGAGGAAGACGAGGTTCACCTTCGTGCTGCGTTCCATCGCCGAAAGGACGAGGTCCATCGGAAGGGCCTCAAAGTCGAGGTCGTTGTAGCTGGACAATTGTGCATCCACCGGCACCATATAGTTGTTGCCATTCACCTGCAGGCCGTGCCCGGCGTAGAAGAACAGTGCCATATCGGCACCTTCGAGCTTCTCCAGGAACTGGCGCACCGTGCGACGCATTCCAGCGAGGTCCAGTTCCTGGCCGCTGACGACGTCGAAACCAAGGCTTTCAAGCTTGGCATGCATGTCGGCCGAATCGTTCTTCGGATTGGCGAGTTGGACGGCATGCTGGTAGGCCGAATTGCCAATCACCAACGCTAGGCGTTTGTCGGCGACTGCCCGTCCTGAAACAGCGGCAAATAATAGAACCAAAAGAATGAAAGCGCTGCGCATGGCAGAAACGGCTCCCCAAGGGAACTGTAGCAGAGGCTAATGCAACCGAAAAGAGCTATGCCCCCCGGGGCTGCGGACGAATAGCCCGCCACAATTTGCTTGATGCGCCTGAACGGGTATGCTGGCTGTGAGCATCGCTTCACTGGCACTAAGGATCTGTTTCGGCGTGTGGACACTTAGCCGAATCGTCAGCGTTGGGCGAAATGGGATCGCCGCATCGCTCGCCTATTTGATTCTGCTGGCCCTCTCGACTGCTCTCGTGTCACCGCCGTGGGAGAATATCCTGCGTGACGTGATGATGGTCTCTATCTCGCCGTTCACCCATCCTCCACCCAACATTGTTGTGGTCTCAATTACAGAACAGACCCTGGCGGATTTCCCATACCGCTCACCACTGGACCGTGCCTTCTTGGCCGACATCCTGGCTCGGATCGAGTCGGCCCGCCCTCTTGCCATCGGCATCGACCTGCTGTTCGACCAGGCAACAGAGCCGGAAAAGGATGCCCGCCTCGAAACTGTCATCGAAACCGCCAGTGTGCCTGTGGTGATCGCCTCGGCTTCGCGGACTGACGGCCTTACCCAAAGGCAATCCGACTATCTAAACGCGTTCGCTCCGTCGGCAAAGCGGGGCCTTGCAGCATTGTTGCATGACAATCTCGACGGCGTGGTCCGTGGAGCCTTTCCCGGTCGAGAAGGCGACGGGGCCTGGATGCCAAGCTTTGCTGCTGTGATCGCAGCATCAACCGGCGTTGGTCGGGGCCACTGGCCGGAGGAGATGGTCTACTACCGCACGGCGAACAGCTTGCCCTTCAGCTTTCCAACCTATCCGGCACAGGCCGTTCCGCTGGCACCGCTCAGCTGGTTCGAGGGGAAATATGTTCTTATCGGTGTAGACCTGCAGCAAATAGACCGTCATCCGACACCGTTCGCGTTGTTGAGCGGCGCGAAAATTGGTGTGCTCCCTGGCGTCTCGATCCACGCCCATTCGTTAGCCAGGCTCGTGTCCGGAAATCGGATAACGACCCCTTGGCCTGCAGTGGGCTATGCGCCAATGCTTCTTGTCGGGCTGTTCTGCTTGTGGATCGTTTCGCGGCCGATCCCTGTGGTCTTCAAACCTGTCGCGGTCGCTTGTGCGGTGCTGCTGGTGTGGTTCGGTGAGGCGTGGGCCTTCGCGCGGTTCGCAATCCTCGTTCCGATGGTCGCGCCTGCATTGCTTGTGCTCGGCCTGTCGGCGTTCGTTGGCTTCCTGGCTTGGAGACGGGACGCCAAGGCTCGCCAGTTCATTCAGAACGCGTTCTCGAAATATGTCAGTCCGGCCGTTGTTGCAGCGATTGTCAAGGAACCCAACGCTCTCCATCTCGGTGGCGAGAAGCGTGAGCTCACGTGTGTATTCACGGATGTCGAGGGGTTTACGTCATTCAGCGAGCAACTCGCGCCAGAGGTGCTCGCAGATGTATTGAACGAATATCTGAACGGGCTCTGCGAGTTATTTATCGAGCATGGTGCAACCATCGATAAGGTCATCGGCGATGCGGTGGTCGGCTTCTTCGGGGCTCCGGCAGCACAAAATGACCAAGCGGAGCGGGCGGTTTCTCTGGCACTTGCTGTGCAGGACCACGCGCAGCGGCTGCGAGAGAAATCGGCACGACGGGGCCATTCACTCGGATCCACCCGCATAGGTATTCATGGCGGGCCGGCAATCGTCGGCAACTTCGGGGGAAATCGGTTCTTCAATTACACAGCTATTGGAGATACTGTAAATGCTGCGGCGCGGCTTGAGGGAGCGAACAAGTACATCGGCACCAAAAACTGCATCAGCTCCGAAGTGGCGAGGCAGGCGACGCGCTTTCTGTTACGCCCTGCTGGAGTTCTACACCTTAAGGGCAAGAGCCAAGGCATCGAGGCTTTCGAGGCAATGACAGGTATTCCAGAAAATCAGATACTCTGCGAGGAGTATTTGAACGCGTATGCCCTACTTGCCGCAAGGGATACGCGTGCGATAGCGGCATTTAAGGTATTGGTCAAAAACTACCCGCAAGACGGCCTGATCGCTTTTCACCATAACCGTCTTGCAAGCGGAGAGTTCGGAGCAGACATTCATCTTGTCGGGAAATAAGGTCATCGTGACATGAGCCTCCGGCGTTCGACCTCGCAGATCGCCTCCCTGATCGTCGCGACGACTGTCCTTGTGACGACACAACACGCGGCAGCCGGCAGCCAGTACGTGGTCCTTTCAACTCAGCCGATGGTCGATGAACTGCCGCCAGGCAAGCTCTTTATGCCAAGCGACGTCATCAACGTTCCAGCCGGTACGGTCGTCACTCTGCTCGGCGAAGACGGCAGCGTGAACGCGCTTTCGGGTCCAAGTTCCTTCGTGGTTACGAAGGATGCATTGACGTCCGGCAGTTTACAGGGGGCCAACGCGAACGAAGGGCCGTCAAAACTTGACCTGATAGCGGTCCTCTTGGCGAACGAGCGCAGGAGAACGGAGTCCATCGGCGGTTCGCGCACCATTACCGACTATTCCACGCCGAGCGGACTCGATGACCCTTGGGCAGTGTCCATCGAAGAATCCGCCCCTGGCTGCATTCGAAATGGTGAAATGGTTCTAGCGCGCTCGGGCACAGGTCAGAGCGCGGTTTTCTCGATCCGCATCGGCGACGGTGAGCCGCTCAACGGCATAGTCTGGAGCGCCGGCATGCTCACTTACTCTCTTCCAGAGCGTATTCCTCCCGAGATGAAATCTGTTGTCGTCGAGACCAACAAGACATCGGCGTCGATCGAAATTAGAACGTTTCCAAAGAACGCCGTTCTTGAAAATCCGCTGGAAGTTCTTGGATGGATGGTGAGCAGCGGTTGCAAACGCCAAGCGTTGGCCTTGGTGCGTCAACTTGCGACAAAACAGCAATAGCTTATCAGCCAGGAGCCGCGCCGCGAATGACGGAGCGCTGGCTAACGGCATAGCCGCGCCATAGGTTTGATTGCCTAGCCGGCACCTCGCTGATAGCGTTGCTTGTCAGTATCGGGAGTGGAGGGCATGAAACGGTGCATTCTCCTGTTTGTGATGTCGGTGGTGACGCTGTTCGCAAGTTCCGCGCTGGCCGACAGGTTCCCCGCCGGCTTCAAGAACAATGGGCTGAACGGGCCGTTGAGACCGGTGACGAAGGGCGGCATCACCACTTTCCAAATATTCGATCGGAAATGCAGTAGCGTGGACTACGGTGACGGCCGTGGCGAGAACGACTGCCACAACGGCAACGTACGCGCCACATTGATAGGCCCGGACGGCACAACGGGCGAGAGCATGGAATATCGCTTCGACCTGTGGGTCGATCCATCGTTTAACTATCCCGGATTTTACAACGACCACGCAACAGGCTTCTTGCCGGGTGCTTTGGACAGCCGCCTTCGTATCGCCAGTTGGGAGGGACCTTTCATCCACAATTTTCTTTATATGCTGAAGGTAGACGCAACCAAAGGTGTTACTTTCCTCGGCAATGAGTGCCAATCTCCGGCGCGTTCGGTTCCTGGGTGGCCTTTTCCATGAAGATCCGATGGGCGGCCGACAAGAGGGGATGGATCAGGGTCGCCTGCGACGACAAGTTGATCTATTCTGCCGACAATGTCCCAACTAATCAGGCACCGCATTGCTACATCACCAATCAGTGCGAGCCTGGTGTCGCCAAGAATCCGAAGCGGTTTACCTTTTGCGTCGGGCCGGTGATGGCGGGCTTCGGGCCCGAATGGGAGAGGTACGGGCTCACATCACAGTTCACTGCGATTCAGCCTGAGGGCATCACCATCAAGATGCGCAACCTTTCGGCAAAGAAATGGGTCAGGCCGTAAACAGGTTCGGTGCCCGATTGCGTGCTCGGCGATTCGGAATGAGCGCCTGCAGGATCTCACCCCTCCTTCAGCAGCATGTCGCGCAGATCGCCACGAAACCCGCGATTTTCCGAATACCCAATAACTTTAACGCATCCCGGCTCGGGCGCGGGCATGCCGGAGGCTTCGTCACCTCCGACGGTGCTGACATGGATTCAGTGGAGGCTGGTGACGGCCACAAAATCTAGACATTTATGGGCCGATCCGCTTCCTCTTGGATCGCGAAAGCTCGGCTACCTGACCGCTGATGAAGATACCCGCCCCTTCCGCCGCAACATGCGCCATCCAACCTCTGAGAATACTACTACACGGCACCACGTGTAATGGTCGTAAGTTCCGCGATCACGTCAAATGCCTTAGTGCTCAACGTGGGGTCACCTTTCATCTCGGCAATAATTGGGCCGTCCAAGAAAGCTTTCACTGTGGCATCATCTTCGAATAAGTAGATCCCGCCCGCTTCGCTTTGGGCCTCGTTTATGATCCAGACCTTCCAGCGCAGGCCAGGTATGTCCGCGATGGGTTGAGCATAGCGCAGGTTTTCTCTCTCATAGTCGACCCTCGGCCCGTTGAGTTTGTAGTTGATTTGCAAGATTTTGGCGGACATCTCTTTCTCTCCTCGTTTCTCGGTATTTGACGTTTATTTCGGCCTTCCAGGCGTCTCTTGCTGTGACCAAGAAGGGCGCGCTAATACACCTGCAGTACCGGTCCGGCCTAACCTCGTTTTCGTCATGCTATGCTTGATCAAGTGGTCTCCGATGGTTGGCCGCTCGCATGACGATCACCATGAAAGCAAAAGACGGACAGGCCGTAGGGCAGCATCGGAACTGTTCCGCTTCAGATTACGAACTGGCCTTGAAGCTCCGCAGGGACTAACTTGCCCAAAGGAGTTGCTCGGCCATGACGCGACGGCCTTTCGGACTGATTTGCCCGATCTCGCTCGCCTGCGAGATCCTGGAGCCGCGCTGGACGATCCAAATCCTGACCGAGCTCTGGAATGGCTCGACCCGCTTCAACGACATTCACAAGGGGGTGGGCAACATCTCGTCCGCCATTCTGTCGAAGCGGCTCAAGGAGATGGAAGCGTTGAGCTTGGTCGAGCGTGTAGAGAACAAGGCGGCGGGCACCGTTGACTATTTCCGCACCGAGAAGTCGATCAAGCTCGAGCCGGCGATGAACGCGCTGGCGGCGTGGGCGCAATGCAATATCGAAGCGGACATCGCACTCCGCGGTGCGGATGCATCGACCATTATGTGGGGCGTGCGGCGAAAGATCGACCTCACTGAAATGCCGCGGCGGCGCGCGGTCATCCGCTTCCATTTCCGCGACGATCCCCCACCAAAGTATCCTCATTATTGGTTTGTGGTCGAGCCAGGCGCAGACTTGCCCGAGCTCTGCTCGCTCGACCCCGGGCGGGACGTCGACCTTTACGTCGAAACCGGCGTGGTGTCGCTAGGGGCAATCATTGAGGGCCGCTCCAGCATCGAGCGCGAGAAAGAAAGGGGCGGTCTTTTCCTCACCGGCGACCCCGGCCTTGCCCGTAGCATGGACCGTTGGCTGCGAACCTCGGTCTATGCAGCACTCGATGGAATCCCCCAGCTTTCTTGAAGCCTTATTTGACAGCCTTATTCATCCCGCAGGACGACAAGCCATTTGGGCTTGTCTCAAAAGCCAAAGTCGGCGAGCGTCTTCGGCTGGCCGGCGGCGTCCGCGAAGCTGATCTCCGGCACGGCGGCGGGCGTATCGAGAACGGCGAAATTCTGCGGCGCCTCCGCCGCCCAAACGGGTAGCGAGGACACGAGCAGCATCGCCGATAGAGCCACGGCCAGTTTGCTTACGGTCATGGGCGCTCATTCCGTCGCATAGACGGTCGGCGCCTTGCCGTCCTTGGTGAAGGCGTAGATCGTCCAGGTTTCGTCCTTCTCGCCACCCATGCCGGGCGCGCCCGCCGGCATGCCGGCCAGCGTGATGCCGGTAATGGCCGGCCGTTCGGTCAGCAGCTTCTTGACCACGTCGACCGGCACCAGGCCGTCGACGACATAGCCGTCGACCATCAGCGTGTGGCAGCCTTCGAGGTCGGCGGGCACGCCGGCGTCGCTGCCGATCTGCGAGCGATTGTTGACCCGCTTGATTTCGACCTTGAAGCCGTTGTGCTCCAGGTAGTTGGCATAGGATTCGCAGCAGCTGCATTGCGGGTTCTTGTACATCACCGCATTATCGTCGCCGCGAGCGCCGGCAGCGGCATTGCGACCGCGAGGCCGAAGGCGGTAAGCGTAGGTCAGTTTGAAGAAACGCTGCTCTTCGAGGATCGCGCGGGCGTCGTAACCACTCACATCGAGGAGCGGGATGCGCATGTGATTGCCCTTCTTGTGGCGTGGGTCCTTGCGATCTCGTATCAGCAGGGTGTTGTTGCGGTCGTTGAGGTCCTCCCAGGTGGCGTTGCAGATTTCCCCGAGCCGCATGGCGGTTGAGATCGCAAAGCGAATGATCTTCTCGACGGGGATAATCTGGAAGTTGTGATACCGGTCGGCAACACCTCATCGCATCAGAGCTGATCGCGGTTCAAGCGGCCAGTGATATTGTAGCCGCGCTGGAGACTTCAGAATTCCACGGCCATCGCTTGCGTCTCCGCATCGGAATAGCGACTGGTCCGGTTGCTGCGGGAACCGTGGTAAGCGATGAGCGGCTATCGTTCACTTCCCATGGCGACACCGTGAACCTCTCCCAACGACTGGAAAGCTTGAACAAGGAGGTTGGGACAACTTGTCACCTGAGCAAAGCAACCTACGATGCCGTCCAGCACGACATAGAAGGTATTCGAGCCCTCGGCGCTTACTCGCTTCGAACGAGCAATCGGAGGTTGAGGTATTTTTGCACTCGCCTGAACAACCCGGTTGGGAATGTGGCATGTGAGAACTTAGATAGAGCCGGATGGCCTTCCGTTACGGCGGAATAATCGTAAATTGGGCTACGTTTGGGCGGGTGTGTCAGGCCAAATTGCTCAGTCGTTCCAACCGGGTATTGGACGGACTGAAGCTAAAAAAAGATAACGAAATGAATAAGATAGACCGAAGAATTGCCGCAGCGCCCATGATGGATGGGACAGATAGATAAATAAAACCAGCCAGTTACGAGATGTTGTGTGCAAAAATCGCACACGAAAGTTCTGCTTCTCTTCTTTTTTCGTTCCCACGACGGAGCGGCCGAGAGCCCTATTCGGACGCTCTTCTGTCGACAATGTTGACCAGTGCGGATGTTCGCCGGAATATCCGTGAACCTCATCATCCGCCGCGGCGTCCAGATTGCCTGGGGTTTCTGGAAGCTTTTCGGACTTTCTGCTTCGCGCCTCAGCCCGAATTGCGGGTACTTTCGTACGGTGCGCATTCTCTCATTTGCGTCGCGATTGCGCGTGTCCAAAGGCCCGACTCCCGCCCGGCAGCGCTAGGCTGAATCGACATTCATCGCATCCAGATCATTGCAGCGGCGAGGTGAATGAAGGCGAGGAAGTGGCTGGCGCGTCGATCATAGCGGGTTGCGAAGCGTCGGAAGTGCTTGAGCTTGTTGAAGCATCGCTCGATGCGGTTGCGGCATCGGTAGACAAGCGGATCATGGGGGATCGGTTCTGATCTGGAGCGGGTGGAGGGGATGACCGCCTTGGCGCCGATGTCCGCGATGAAGCTGCGCAAGGCATTGGAATCATATGCTCGGTCGGCAAGAACGGCCTCAGCGGTATAGCCTTGCAGCAGTATCGGCGCTGCCAGGATGTCGTGGCTCTGGCCGGCAGCGAGCAGGAACCTCAGCGGCCGGCCGAAGCTATCGGCGAGCATGTGGATCTTGGTGGTCAGTCCACCTCGGGAACGCCCCAGAGCCTGATTCTGGCCCCCCTTTTCCGGTCGCTGCCTGCTGGTGGGCGCGGACCAGGGTGCTGTCGAGCATCAGATATTGGTTGTCCCGGTCCTTGGTGAGGTCGTCGAAGACCCGCTCCCACACCTTCGCCTTGGGCCAGCGCGAGAAGCGCTTGTGCAGCGTCTTCCACTTGCCGTAGCGCTCCGGCAGGTCATGCCAATGTGCGCCCGACCGAAGCACCCACAGCACGCCATTGACGAAAAGCCGGTTGTCCGAGCCAGTCCGTCCCGGATCACCTACCTTGCCCGGTAGCAGCGCCGCGATCCGACGCCACTGCGCGTCGCTCAGTTCATACCGTTTCGCTGCCATCCATCAGGTCTCCGCCAAATCGCGGATACCTATGAATCACGCATCCCTGCCAATGGGAATCCTGAATGTCGATTGGTCCTAGTCTAGCATATGTTCGATCCGCGCTTTGAAGTTTGAGTGCTGAGGAAGCGGCCATCGACGCCACTGTCGAACACCACGACGCGAACGTCGGCGAAGGTTTCGATCAGATGAGTCAATTTTTGGACCATCTGTACCCGTTTCAGTGTCGTCAGCTGCATTGTCTCTCAGTCCTCGGTGCGAGCAGACTGGCGGTCGCGGTTACTGGGGGGCCGCAACAAGGCCCGATAAGCTGAACTGAAAAGCGGCGCCTTGTCCCGTGGCGCCGTTAGCCCACAGATGGCCGCCATGATTCTCAATAATGGACCGGCTGATGCGGAGCCCCATGCCGGTGCCGTGGGGTTTTGTCGTAAAGAACGGATCGAATATCTCTTCCGCGAGATGCGTCGGAAACCCTATGCCGGTATCACTCACGGATACCAGAATCTGGTCGTCTCCAGCTCGTTGTGATTTGATGACTACCTCGCGTATTCCATCCACGTCCTTCATCGCTTCGATGCTGTTGACGATCAGATTCATAGCGACCTGCTGCAACAGCACGCGATCTCCAATGATCGGAGGAAGATCAGCCGCTAATTCCGTCCGAGCCGATATGTTGTATCGCGCTGCCTCGTCGCGCAGGAGGCCGACGGTTTCTCGAATCATCTCGTTCAGATCGAGAATTTCTCGATTCCCGGTGCCCTTCTCGAATTGCAAGCGGACCCTCGCTAGAATCTCGGCGGCACGTTGTCCGTCTCTCACAATTCTGTCGACAGCCTCGTGCACTTCATTGAGGTCAGGCTTAGCTCGTCCGAGCTTTCGAAGGATGACGTTGCCGTTGATGATAACACCACTGATCGGCTGGCTGATTTCATGAGCCAGGGATGCCGCTAACTCTCCCATGGTTGTCGCCCGATTGATGCGCGCGAGATCTCCCTGCGCTTGGCGCAACGCTTCTTCAGCGCGCTTTTGATCGTCGATGTCGGTCGTCGTACCGACAAATTTGAGAACCTTTCCTTCCGCATCGCGCAAGACAACGGCTTGCTGGAGATGCCAACGATAGGTTTTGTCTTGGGCGCGGAGAGACCGAGTTTCGAACGCAAAACCCTGTCCCGAATGCACACCGTCCCAAAAGCTCTTCGTCGCCATCTCCCGATCGTCAGGGTGCACGGCGGCGATCCAGGCGTCAGGATGCGATCGGACCAAATCAGGTGTTTGGCCAGTGAATTCGAGCCAAACTTGATTTACGAAGTCCGGTGTCCCATCAGGCTTAAGGGTCCAAGCGGATACAGGAAGATGCTGCAGCAGCCCGACCTGGAGTTGCAGGTCAGTATAAAGGACCGCATTCTCCAGCGAAATTGCTGCTTGCGAAGCCAGCAACTGCAGTACCGCAACGCGGTCCAATGTGAAGGCACCCGGAATCAAGTCATTCTCCAGATAAAGGGCGCCGACAAGCTTCGTCTGCTTTACAATTGGGAGGCAGAGGATGGATTTGGATCGGTTCTGCCGTACGTATTCGTCGTTTGAATATGTGTTATCGGCTGAAGCATCGTCGAGGAGCATGCGTTCCTGACTCCGGATCACATACTGTAGTGCCGTTTGCGGGAGATCGGTGGGCGTGACGGCTGCCTGCCGGACCGCGACTTCGATTTTGCCTGCTTCAGTGGTAGCTTCCGCTTCGATCCGAGGCTCACCGCCCTCAACCAAAATAAGCAAACCCCGCTCAGCCCCGGCATGCTCAACCGCTAATCGTACGAGTTTGTCGATCAGCTCGGGAAGCACCATGTCACTCGAAATCGCCTGCGACGCTCTCACCACTGTCTCGACGTCGAGCTCAATAACTGGTGCGAAGGTGGTTGAAGAGGCGGGCGTTCGGTCCTCGCGCAGCCGCGGGTAGCGTTGGTCTAGTTGCCGTACCTTTCCGTGGGCCTCCCAGCGATCGTAGCAGTTGCGCGCGTTGCGCAGATGGGCGTAGCCAGCCGTTTCGAGACCGCGTGCCAAGCAATATTGCGCGGCCAGTTCGTGGGCGACGCCCTCGTTTTGTACAAAGCCATTCTCTCGCGCCGAATGGATGGCATGCTCATACAGACGCATTGCATCCAAGTCCCGTTGTTCGATCCTGGCGATCTCAGCCGAAACCAACGCGTGCTTGTCGGCGAAAGTCGGCATGTAAATTTCGGCCCACTCGCGCAGTTGCTCCTGGTGAACTCCCAAGAGTTCTCGCGATGCCTTCTGCTGATCTGTTCCCACCCTCTCATAGAGTGCCGATACCGTTAATGCCGTGTAGTAGAAGTAATCTAGTTGCTGGATGAGACCGTCAGTCACTGCAAGTAGGGGCTTCGCGTTGTCGGCCGCCGCCAGTGCCTCGAAATAGTTGCCCGACAGGAATTGCGCCTTCAGCTTGAGAATCCAATACCAGGAGATCGCCATAGGGGCGGCGACCTGGGCCTCGAACGCTTTCTCATCGAACTGCGCATCGCTGAAGGTGGAAAAGGTTGATGTCCGCCCCTGCATTGTCGCGATAAAACGTTGCTGGCTAACGACAATGTCTGCGATGTCGGCGTATTGAGCTCGCTTGGCGAAGTCCAGTGCTATATCTGATTCATGCCTGACTGAGTCGAGTGGATCGTTCCGTGTGAGAAGGAACGAGACATGCATAAACATCGCGTGGCAACCATAGACCGTATCACCAGCCTCAATTGCTGTGCGTATGGCCTTTCGAACCAAATCAATTGCGACGACGATAGGCTGCGCCCAGCCAGCAACCGATGCAGCAACGGTGTAAACTCTCGCCAGACTTGCGATGAAGCCATGCTTCGCGACTAGATCGCATGCAAGCTTGGCAAACGGATAAGCGTCACTGTACCGCCGAAAGGCCCCTTGGAGTAAGAATCCCCAAGTGACATAGCCGTGAGCGGAGGAGCTGCTCACCCCATGCCGAAGACCGATTTTCACCATGCGGCATATCAGGATGGAAAACAGACGAGTATCGACGAAGTAGGCCGGACCGACTATCTCAGACAACACCAGCATGGCGCTCTGCAGTACCGGGTCGCTCATCAACGGCAGATCGATCAAGCTCTCGATCGAACGTCCATCGAGAATTTCCCAGACGGTTTCGTATTCGGCCTGGACTTGTTCCTGGGTGGGATGAGCCTCCATGTCGATGCCGAGCCGGCGGACGCATGTGATCGCTGTAGCTACAGCATCGTGGTATTCCGACTTCAGACTGTGGACCCGAATCTTCAGATGGTAGACAGTGGATTCGTCGACTTTGGAGGCGACACGCTGTAATATCTGATCGATCAGTTGGATTGCTGTATCGAGTGAACCGGTCAGATACTCGCATTCGGCGCGTTCGAGCCACAGGCCAAACGTCAGTTCGTACTCGTTCTTCCAGTCCCGCTCGTCCAGCAGCGATGTGCCGGCCGAAAAATACTCGCGCGCAGAAACATAGGCCGCAGAAGCTTTGGCCTTTCGGCCGGCTCTCAGGTTGATTGCAGCTACACGTACTTTCTCGTCGTGATCGGTCAGTAATGCTGCGCCTCGGTTGAGTTGGTTGGCGATATCGAACAAATGCTCGCCAGCCTCCTTCTCCATCAAGCTCGACAGCAGCAACCGTCCAATCCGAAGGTGCTCAACCGGACGCTCACTTTCGGGGATAAGCGCATATGACGCTTCCTGAATCCGATCGTGTGGGAAGGAGTAATATCGCTCCATGCGAAAGAGCAGCCCGTTGCGGGCTGCGTCTAGAAATCCAGTGTGGATGTCCTCTTCGGATTGTCCGAAGGCTATGCTCAGGGTCGCGATCTCCGCCATGTTACCCAAAGAGGCGAGCCGCTGGAGAGCGACCTGAGTTGTGTCGGACAGTCTTTGAAGTTTCCCCACCATCAGATCCACCACGTTGTCGGAGTAGCCTTTGGCACGAATTCGGTCCAGGTCCCAAACCCAGCCAGAGATATCCCGGTCGAACCGAAGCAAACTCTCCTCGGCTAGCGTCATCAGAAACTGGATCGTAAAGAACGGATTGCCACCGGTTTTATCGTGGACCAGTTTCGCCAGGGAGTTAGCAGCCTTCTCATCGCAGCGCAGGGAATTGAAAACCAACCGACGGACATCTTCAGGCCCGAGTGGCGCAAGCACAATTTCCTGCGCCTTTGCTCCGGCATCGCGGATCGCAGTAAGCGTCCGCATCAGTGGGTGAGAAGGACTAACTTCGTTGTCGCGGTACGCCCCAATCAGTAGCAAATGCCGCAAGTCCGGATCCGTGACCAGGCGCTCGATTAGGTCCAGAGTTGCCGAATCCAACCATTGCAGATCGTCCAAAAACAATGCGAGCGGATGCTCCGGCCGAGCAAAGGCGCCGACGAAACGCTGGAACACTAGTTGGAAACGACCCCGCGCCTCCTCCGGGGGCAGTTCCGCCACGAGTGGCTGTTTGCCAATGACGAACTCGAGTTCGGGGATTAGGTTGACGATCAGTTGTCCATTCGGTCTAAGCGCCTCCATAAGGGCGTGCCGCCAATAGTCCACCTCGGCCTCGCTCTTGACCAAGATCTGACGCACCAACATCTGAAACGCCTGTGCAAGCGTCGTATAAGGTACGTCCCGTTTGTACTGGTCAAACTTGCCTGCAGCGAAAAGCCCGCGCGGGGGAATCAGCACTTTGTTGAGCTCGTTCACTACCGAAGATTTGCCGACGCCAGAATACCCGGATACCAGCACCAGCTCGGCGGTTCCATGAACTACCACCCGTTCGAACGCCGAGAGCAGAGTCTCGACCTCTCGCTCCCTTCCATACAGTCGCTCCGATATGACGAGTCGGTCCGATGGATCGTCTGTACCCAACAGAAATGATCCGATAAGACGATCCGAGTGCCATTCCGACTGGCATCGCCGCAGATCGGATTCCAGACCAGCGGCGGTCTGGTAACGTTCTTCGGGATCCTTTGCGAGGAGCTTCATGACAAGGTCAGACAGCACCTCGGGGACGGCGCTACGGTCTATCGGCGCCACGGGTCGACGTGCGATATGGCAGTGCACCCATTCCAGCGGGTCCGAGGCCGTAAACGGGAGCGCGCCCGTCAATATTTGATACAAGGTAACGCCCAAAGAATACAGATCGCTCCGGGTATCAATCGAACGGTTCATGCGCCCGGTTTGTTCAGGGGACATGTAGGCGAATGTGCCGGCAATAATCTCAGGTGCCGCAGCCGTCACGCGCTCGCTGGGGAGGCGTGACGCGATGCCAAAGCCCGTGAGCCACGCCCGGCCGGAGACGTCGACAAGTACGTTTGCAGGCTTGACATCCTTGTGGATGAAACCTTGTTGGTGGGCTTTTCCAAGCGCCGCCGCCAATCCGATAGATATGCGCAGGAAATCGGGCGGATCGATCGGCTGTGCCTTTCGCTGCTCAATTTCTCGATCTAGCGGTTCACCTCCTGGATCTTTCAGAATGAGTACCATGCGCCCTCGATGACGAGTCAGCGCTAACGGCTGAGCGGCCCATGCCGAATCGAGGCCGGTCGCTAGCGAGTATTCGTGTTCGAGTCGGCGAAGACTTTGAGGCGATGGCTGTTCGGCAGAGGTCGCCACCACGAGGATCGGCGTCCGACGGCCCCGCGCCGTGCCGCGGTAGAGCGTAAACTCCGCCCGCTCGCGGAGCGGCTCCAGTTCGTACTCGGGAGCGATAGCCATTCAAAATATCCCCACGTTCGCCGACACAGACGTGCCGTGCAACGTGACCGGAGGGAATTCCGCCATTGGTATCGGGTCCCATGAGAGACGGCGGTGTGGCTATCCCGCCGCCAGCCTGTCGCTAACACCTAAATCATTTCAAGCGCTTCATCCAGTTTGCAGTGTAGGCCGGCGCCGATCCTGAGGGCATTGAGCTCACTCTAAAATGTCTCTCCACGCCGATCGAGGTACATGCTCTGCATCGGCAGACGTAACCAGGTCGCACTGCGGACGAAGAATCGCTGAAGGTGACCAACAAGCTCGTGCCGATTCTGGAGACGCGTCAGCGCCGCCTCCACTAAGACCTACTGGCGGCCTATCGCAGCTACCCAGGCGATATTCAGTTCTGGAAATTCTGCAGCGTACGTTGCTCATACTTCAGACCGCTTCCGGCGCTTGTGGCGCGTCATCGTTCTGCGTTCGCCGCATCCTCGATGAGCGCAGCCACCTCCCCAGGATGGGAGACCATAACCAAATGGGAAGCGCCTGGGACGATCACGGTCTTCCGCGCATGGGCACGTTCAGCCATGAAAGCCATCGCGACCGGCGGAATGTTGCGATCTGCAGCGCCGTAAATCGACCAGGACGGTATGGTTTTCCAGGCCGCACGAACTGCCCGGTCGGCCAGGGCGGCCTGATTCACTGGGCGCTGCGCCGCACCCATCAGCCGCGCGTCCACCTCGGGGACGTCGGCGGCGAACTGCGCAGGAAATTTGTCCTGTTGAATGTACAGATCCTGCTCACCGTTTGCCAGATTGACTGGGGGGGCGAGGGTAGGCCCGAGCGTACTTCCCGGAAATCTACCAGTCAGTTCGAGACTGCTCTCACCAACGTCGGGCTCGAAGGCAGCAACATAGACGAGTGCCTTCACATTAGGTAACTGGTCCGCGATGGCGGAGATCACCGCCCCAGCGTATGAGTGACCGACAAGAACGACCGGTCCCTTTACCGAACCAACGACGCTTGCGACATGAGCCGCGTCACCAGAGACGCTTCGCAAAGGATTGGCCGCCGCGATGACTGGGAATCCGTCTTGGATCAGATCCGCCATCACGCCGCTCCAACTGGCGGACTCCGCGAATGCGCCGTGAACCAAGACAATGGTGGGCTTCGGCTCGCCGGCGAGGACGACGTTGGCACTTGCCAGACAAAATGCCCCAAGGATCGAACCGATATTGATGAAGCTGCGCATGACCCAACCTTTCTGATAAATGCCCTGCCATCAGAACCGCTCGGTGACCCCAAGTCTATCGCACCAAGGTGTCGCCCGACACCTTGGTGTTGCTGTGTCCACCTTGAAACGGCGCGATTCACGGTCGGACTCGAGCCGCGAGCCCTTCGCCGCACTTGGTCCCATCATCGAGACACGCGGACCTGACTTGATACAAATGTGCAACTGCCGACCGCACGATTGACGGCTTAGGGACATGTCCCGACCCCAATCTCCGTACAGTCCGAAGAAATCCTTGAGTACGAGGTCAGCGAAAACGCGCTGCACCCTCGGGCGGGGCGGTAAGTCGACGGACTGCCTTCGTTCGTGGGTGTACGGCCAGCGCTAGGCCGTCATTTCCGTGTGACGTCGGAAGCGGCGTCGTCATAATCAAGCCCCTACGACTTCCCAACAGTCATTTGCCGCTCCATTCCCACTTCAGCTTCGAGGCTCTCGATGTCGCGGAAGATCGATGCAACGGCCACCGTAAGGCCTGCGCGCTTGAAGCGCAGCAGGCAGTCTCTTGCACCAATGTCCCCATCAACCTTGAGCTCGTCCCATCGCTCGGCATGACCTACGTAGTTGATCGGGACGTCGTAATGCTGACTCCAAAAGAACGGCACTGCGACGAATTTCTCGCTATGGCCGAGCATATTGAGTGCTGCAGTTTGCCCTTGTCTCTCTGCCACCACCCAATGCTCGACACGAATATTCTCGCCACTATGCGGATCTGGCCACCGCGCAATGTCGCCTGCCGCGAAGATCCCATGTGCGCTCGTCTCCAGAAAAGCATTTACTGCGACACCGCGATCGATGTTGAGCCCGGCCTTTTCGGCGAGCCCGATCCGGGGTCGCACGCCGATGCCGGCGACGAAGAAATCCGCCTCAAGCGTATTTCCGCTGTTGAGTTTCAGCTTCTTGCCGTCGATGCTGATCGCGGTGTCCTCGAGATGGAATACGACACCATTCTCCTCGTGAAGAGCGCGGATGAAGTCGCCCATTTGCGAACCAAGAATCCGTTCCATAGGGCGTTTATCCGGCGCCACGACATGAATTTCAATCCCGCGCGAGCGTAGAGCCGAGGCAACTTCCAGGCCAATGAAACTGGCGCCGAGCACGACAGCGCGGCGCGCGCTCGATGCGTCCTCGATGATGGCCTTGCAATCTGCGAACGAGCGCAGCGTGTGAACGTGTGGCTGGTCAGCGCCGGTTATGCCCAGGCGAACCGGCTCGGCTCCGGTCGCAAGCAGTAGCCTGTCGTAAGGTGTCCGGGTCCCGTCCGCGAGTACAAGCTCGCGAGAACGTGGGTCGATGCTGGCGGCGTCCGCATTGAGACGCAGGTCGATATCGTTCTTTGTGTAAAAGCTTTCGCCGCGAAGCGGAACCCAATCCTCCGCCACTTTGCCAGCCAGATAGTCCTTGGAAAGATTAGGTCGATCAACCGGCGGCGCGTCGTCGTTGCTGAGCATGACGATACTGCCTTGGTAGTGTTCGCGCCGCAGTTTTTCGGCTGCGGCGAAACCGGCAGCGCCGCCGCCGACAATGACGATCTTTCCGGGAGCCTGGCCGAAGCCACCTACGCGCTGCTTCGATCCCGTCCGTTCTTGTTTCTCTCTTACGAATATCCGATCACCGCGCAGCTCCACCGACCAGCACGCGAGTGGCTTGAAGGCAGGTGCGCGCAGAGCTTCGCCCGTGCGCAAATCGAAGCACGCGTGATGCCACGGGCACCGAACCGTGTTCTCAACCACAAGACCATCAACGAGGGGCCCGCCGTAGTGGGTGCATGTCGCCCCGACGGCGAAGACCTCAGTCCCGCGGCGGACCAACAACACCTGTTCATCGCCAGAATAGCCGACGAGCTTTCCGCCATCGGGAAGGTCGGATAAGGCGATGCTGCCATGGACCAGATCCGGCCCGTTCGGTTTGGTAAGATCTTCAGCCATCTTCTTCTCCCTTGCCGTTACAATATTGAAATTGCCTCCAGCATCACCTGCCTCCAACCCTTTGGCCAGACGGGCGGAGCTCACAGTCAGGGTCGCCTGCTTCAGTCCACCTCGGCAAACATGGGCGGTATCTTAGGGCCGCCATTGGGCTGGTCGTCCATGGCCAGCGGCCCTCTGCGTTGCGCAAGATGTGACCGGCACAGCCGCAGTCACTGCGGACGACAGGAACAAGTCCGCGCCGCTGCTCTGATTTGTCTACTCATCGCGAATCCTTTCGGAAGATCGGTATCACCGCCCCATTATCAATTCGCGCCTATCAGACCCGCGCTGCCCCGCAAAATCCATTGGACCCAGGTATCGCCGGTACCTTTGTTCCGGCGACGACGTGGGTACGCCGCCCTTGGCGCTGTCCTGCCGCGAGCGCCTCCGCATCAGCGTGGCGGAGCCTCGGCTCGCCGCGAGATCCGCTTGACGCCGGAACATACCAACGTATCGGCGATACCAACGTTCAATAGAGCCTACCGGTACTTACTGGCCTCATGGGCTGATGCTGTCTCGACGCGAGCAGCTTTGGTCAGGTTATGAGGAGGTACAGATGTCATCATTATCTTCAATGTCCACTCGCCGGGAAGTTCTCGCGGCCTCCGCCGCAGGGGCTATTGCGATAGCTACCTCGCCGGGTGTCGCCGGAGCGATTTCGACGAGTGGCGAAACTGCTGCCATTCGTCCATTCCGCGTCCAAGTTGCGGACGCGGATCTCGTCGACCTCAAGCACCGTCTCAAAGCCACGCGTTGGCCCGAGCGCGAGACGGTGAAAGATACCAGTCAGGGCGTTCGGCTCGCGACAATGCGGGCTCTCGCGCATTATTGGGAGACCGAATACGATTGGCGCAAATGCGAGACTTATCTGAACGGTCTGCCGCAGTTCGTTACCGAGATTGATGGGCTTGATATTCACTTCATTCACATTCGCTCGAAGCATGCGAACGCGCTGCCGATTGTCGTTACCCATGGATGGCCCGGCTCCATCATTGAGCAGTTGAAGATCATCGGTCCTCTGACAGATCCGACGGCCCATGGGGGTAGTGCTGCCGACGCCTTCGACCTGGTGATCCCCTCGCTCCCGGGGCATGGGTTTTCAGGAAAGCCGACGGCGCCTGGCTGGGATCCGATCCGGATCGCGCGGGCCTGGGGCGAGCTGATGATCCGCCTCGGGTACACGCGGTATGTAGCGCAGGGCGGCGATTGGGGGAATGCCGTTACCGAGCAGATGGCCCTCCAGATGCCGTCTGGTCTTGTCGGGATCCACACGAACATGCCAGCCACGTTGCCGGATCAAGTGTCGAGCGCGCTCGCAGCGGGTGGTTCTGCGCCCTCCGATCTGTCCGCCGACGAACGCTATGCTTGGGATCAACTCGACTTCTTTTGGAAGCATGGGCTGGCCTACGCGCAAGAGATGGCGAACCGACCGCAGACGCTGTACGCGCTGGCGGATTCACCTATTGGGCTGGCAGCGTGGATGCTTGACCACGATGCACGCAGCTACGCCCTGATCGCCCGCGTCTTTGACGGAAAGTCCGAAGGTCTGTCCAAGGAAGACGTCGTCGACAACATCGCGCTCTACTGGCTGACCAATACTGCGGTCTCATCGGCGCGCCTCTACTGGGAAAGCAAGCTGGCCTTCTTCGCGCCAAAAGGCGTGCCTCTCCCCACCGCAGTGAGTGCGTTCCCGGACGAGATCTACACGGCGCCGCGGAGTTGGACCGAGAAGGCATATCCCAAGCTGATCTACTACAATCGTCTCTCGAAAGGTGGTCACTTCGCGGCATGGGAACAGCCGCAGGTTTTCGCCAACGAGCTTCGGGCCGCCTTCGGGTCCCTGCGCAGCGCCTGATCCTGCCCGTGTAGGCCTGCCCCGCTCTTCGAATTTCAGGGCAGTTTGGCGCCGCGTCCGCTCCGTTTTCGTCGGGCGGGCGCAGCGCCTTTATGCGTGCAGGCTTGTTGTTGCGGACAGGTCTTGACCCACGGTCCGATCAGCCGAAGGTCAAGCGCGCGTTGATGGGGTAGCTTGTGCTTTCTGCATTGAAGGAAGTACGTGGGTCATGAGCTTGCTCCGGGCGCCCTTGGCATAGTGGGTCGCAAACGGGGCCGAGTTTCGCCGAGCCGATCCAAATTATCGTACCTCGGTTGCCCGGCTGGAACGTTTAGGAGCGATACATCATCCGTTGGATGGCAGCCCGCCCGCCGCGAGCGGAACAAGGGATTGGGCGGCTGATTGCGTCCGACATATGGGTGGACAATCTTCCAATCATTCCTGTTCGCGAAGCGTTTGAGCGCGAGTCTTTCCGTAAGGGTAGAACAGCTCCTTACGACCCGCCTGCCACGCGTTCCTGAGGTCCGGGGTGGTGATGTCCCAATCCGGCCGGCATTTCATCGTCACCGCACGCATGTCTTGTCGCAACTCTTCCACGGTGGGTCGCCCGAAGAACCAATACCCATTATAGATTTTGTAGACGACAAGTCCCGGTTCCATGACGATAACATGAGGGATCATCGGGTTGTGCGCGGGATCCGTGTACTCGGCAATATCAAGGTCCTGCTGTACAAGGCGCCGCGGGTCCGAGAGAAAAGGCCAGTGGGCACCTGCCCCGGAACGATATTCGTTCGTCTCCAGAAGATTGTCCGTTGTGATGGTGACGAGCCGGCAGTAACCCACTTCCATTTCACGATGGAGCTGGACCAGCCCTTCAGCCTGCCGCCGGTCCCTGGGACAATAACCACCCCTCCCGAGAACAAGGACCATAGGGTCGCCTCCCTGCAACTCGGAAAGTCTTCGCCGTGCAGCGGTGTGATCGGAAAGCTCATAGTCCGGAAAAATAGAACCAGGTACGATATTGGATCGCATGTTCATCCTCACTGACAAGTCATAAACGTCGAGCCACCAAGCTGTGGGCAAAGGAGATTACAAACGCGGAGGGAGATCAAATCCATTTATACAATGGTGTTGCCGATACCATTGAATGAGGTGGTGGTCGCAACATGGAAGCTTCTGGTTCGACACCATGTTCTTGGCGATCCCATCGTCCAACGGTGGCTGCCCGCGGTCAGCCACAGGATCCTTACTTGTCACCGCGTCAGCGCAGGGGGCTTTGGATGGATTCGAAGACACCGCAGGTTCGTCTTTTTCCACTATCACCGGCATGTCAGCGGTAAGCGCTGTCCTGTCGCCACCTTTCGCGCGTGGTCGTGAGCAGCGATGTTCGGAGCCTTTGAGGGCTTCGACACATGACGATTTCAGAGCTTACGCTTAAGTCCAGCGATCCTGAGCCGGCGCGACGTTTCGAAGTGTTCACGGGTTCCGGCCGACGGCGCGAATGGTTGCCGGAGGAGAAAGCGCGGATTGTGGCGGAAAGCTACGACGAGGGCGAGACCGTGAGCGCTGTGGCCCGGCGATATGCATTGTCCCCGCAGCAGCTGTTCGCCTGGCGCCGGTCCGCGCGGGTGCCGCTGGCGAATGCGCCGGCACCGGAGCCGTTGTTTGTTCCCGCAGTTGTCGCGGCACAGGAACCCGAACCGGCGGGGAAGCGCGCGAGATCGACACGGAAGCGGAAGGCCGCGCGAGAAGCCGGCGTGATCGAGCTGGAGATTGACGGTGTCGCCATGCGGGTCGGTCGTGGCGCCGACGCCAGGACGGTGGCGGCGGTGATCCGTGCGCTGAAGGCGCCGTCGTGATCGGGCGGACGGGTGTGGTCAAGGTGATGGTCGCGACGAAGCCGGTGGACTTCCGCAAGGGAGCCGAGGGCCTGGCGGCGCTGGTGCGCGAGACGATGGGCGCCGATCCGTTCTCTGGCGCGGTCTACGTCTTCAGGGCCAAGCGCGCCGACCGGGTCAAGCTGGTGTACTTCGACGGCACCGGCGTGTGCCTGCTGGCGAAGCGTCTGGAAGACGGGAAGTTCTGCTGGCCTGCCATCACCGATGGCGTGGTGAGGTTGTCGGCGGCGCAATTGCAGGCGCTCCTGGAAGGGTTGGATTGGCGGCGCGTGCATGACGCCCGCGAGACGCGCGCGCCGGTCGCGGCAAGTTGATTCCATGGGAGGCTAGAGGCGCTGGCAAAGCATTGGAATGCATGATTGAATCGGCCTTGTGAGCAACCCGGCCGAGCCTCAGAGCAACGATCCGATCGCGCTTCAGGCGATGCTCGCGGCGGAGCGCGCCGAGAACGAGCGGCTGCGCCAGATCATCAAGGAACTGCAGCGCCACCGCTTCGGCCGCAGAGCAGAGAGCCGCCGGTCGACCAGCTGCTGCTGGGCCTGGAAGAGGCCGAGCAGATCGAGGCTGAAGGCTTCGCCGCGGAGGACACCGCCGATACTGCCAAGCGCGAGGCTCGCGCCAGGAAGCGCCGCGCCAACCGTGGATCACTGCCCGCGCATCTGCCGCGTATCGAGCAGATCATCGACATTCCCGACAAGATCTGCCCGTGCTGCAAGGGAATGCTGCATGTCATGGGCGAGGATCGCTCCGAGCGCCTCGACATCGTGCCGGCCCAATTCCGCGTCATCGTCACGCGCCGACCGAAATACGCCTGCCGGAGCTGCGAGGAGGTCGTGGTGCAGGCACCGGCTCCGCCACGGCTTGTCGAGGGCGGCATCCCGACTGAGGCGACCGTCGCCCATGTGCTGGTCTCCAAGTACGCCGACCATCTTCCCCTGTATCGCCTGGCGCAAATCTACGCCCGCCAAGGCGTGAACCTGGATCGCTCGACGCTTGCCGATTGGGTCGGCAAGGCGGCTTTCCTGCTCCGCCCCATCCACGAGCGGTTGTTCGAGCGGCTGAAGGCCTCCGGGAAGCTCTTCGCCGACGAGACCACGGCGCCGGTGCTCGATCCCGGGCGCGGCCGCACCAAGACGGGCCAGCTGTTCGCTTATGCTCGCGACGATCGCCCCTGGGGCGGGATCGATCCGCCCGGCGTCGCCTATCTCTATGCGCCGGACCGAAAGGCCGAGCAGCCACTGCGGCATCTGCGCGACTTCGTCGGAATCCTCCAAGTCGACGGCTACGCCGGATACCGGGCGCTGGCCGAGCGTAATGCCGTCAGTCTGGCCTTCTGCTGGGCTCATGTCCGTCGCCGCTTCTACGAACTGGCCCAGTCCGGACCCGCGCCTATCGCGACAGAGGCGCTCCAGCGCATCGCCGAGCTCTACAAGATCGAGAGCGAGATACGAGACCGCTCGCCCGAAGAGCAGCGCACCGCGCGCCAGGAGAGAAGCCGACCCATCATCGACGCCCTCGAGCCGTGGCTGCGCGGGAAACTCGCGCTGGTCAGCCAGAAGAGCAAGCTCGCCGAAGCAATCCGCTACCCGCTCTCGCGCTGGGCCGGACTTGGTCGCTTCCTCGACGATGGCCGGGTCGAGATCGACTCCAACGTGGTCGAACGTTCGATAAGGCCAATCGCCCTCAATCGAAAGAATGCGCTCTTCGCCGGTTCCGACGGCGGTGGCGAGCACTGGGCGACCATCGCCTCGCTCATAGAAACCGCGAAGCTCAACGGCGTCGACCCGTACGCTTACCTCGCTGACGTCATCGCCCGCATCGTTGCCGGCCATCCACAAAGCCAGCTCGACGACCTGCTGCCCTGGGCCTACACCCCTGCGCCACTCAAGGCCGTGGCCTAAAAACAGCGGTTACTGTCAGCGAGCGACTTTCGGCAACCCGCCTCTGAAGGTAATGGAGCCGGAATTCGTTCGGGAATTCGGAGGTCGTGACAGCCTTGCAGGGTGATCCTCAGATCGTGTGATCATCGGCATTGCCATCGAGGGGGGTTCCTCTCGCACGCCGATTTTGTCGCCAGACCGGTCGGTCCAAATGGCTAAAAACCCCTCTGCATGTCGACACCGCTTGGCGTCGACACGCCGTTATTCTGGGAGGTCCGATCCTCCAGGAATTCGGGAATTGAAAAGCAAAAAGTTACGCCAAGCCCATCATTCGCCTCTGCCCAAATGCGGCCGCGATGGTTTTCGATAATTGAACGACTAACTGAAAGCCCTATTCCCATGCCCTCGGCTTTGGTGGTGTAAAAGGCTTCAAAAATTTGCTCGATGTCCTGAGCGCCGAAGCCAATACCGGCATCTCGCACGGAAAGCCGGATGTTACCGTCCTCGCCAAGCTCGGTCGCAATGAACACCCGCCTCGGACGATCATTGACGGTCATCACGGCGTCTATCGCGTTGCGCAGCAGGTTCATGATGACCTGTTGAAGCTGGACACGGTCGCCGGCCGCCATTGGGAGTCCGACTGAAAGTTCAGTACGAAGTGATACGCTGCTTCGTTCAAGCTCGCCCGAGGACAGTGCAATCACTTCGCGGATCGCCTCATTCAAATCCACGGGCTCCACCACGGCCGCTCGCTTGCTAAAGAGCGCGCGAAGTCGTGTTATCACGTCGGCCGCACGATTGCCGTCGCGGATGGTCCGACGCGCAGTTTGGCGAGCGCCATCTATATTGGGTGGGTCGTCGGCCAGCATTCGCAAACAGGTACTGGCATTGGCGATGATACCGGCGATCGGCTGGTTAACCTCGTGTGCGATCGACGCAGTCAGGGCGCCCAGGCTCATGATCCGCATAGCCAGTCCAAGTTCTGTTCGTACCTTCTCGAGCGCTTCTTCAGAGAGAAAGCGTTGTGTGATGTCGAGGATCGCGCCAATATACTCCATCCCACCATTCGAGTTCCGCATGCCATGCCCTATCAGGTGCAGATGTTTGACCGACAGGTCGGACGTAATGATCCGATAGCGGTATTCCAGGTCAGTCTCACCGCGTTCCGCCCGTTCAATCATATCCCCCAGTATCGTCATGTCCTCGGGATGGATGCGACCTGCGATCAGTTGGAACGTCACCTGCAGGTCGGGCAACAGATCAAAGATCTGATAGAGCTGCTCCGACCACACCATCTCTGCTTTCGCGACATCCCAGGAGAAACTCCCCATTCGGGCGAGATTCTGGCTCTCGGCTAGAAACGCCTCGCTACGCCGGAGCTCTTCTTCGGCGCGTTTGCGATCGTCGAGGTCTGTCATCAGGACGTACCATCGGACTATGCACCCATCGCTGGATCGAAGTGGCTGGCCTCGGAGCTGGAACCATCGGTAGACGCCGTCGAACCGTCGGAGCCGGGTTTCAAAATCGATCTCTCGACCAGTCCTGAGCGCTTGCGTGAGAGCGTCGATGTGGCGCCTCTGATCATCTGGATGGACCGTGCCGTTGGCCGCCCAGTTGGCAAATTCTTCCAGAGTCTGGCCGAGGTATTCAAGGAACTGATTGTTGAGACTTTCCGGTTCGCCGTCTGCATTGAAAATAGCCACCAGACCCGGAATTGTGTTCACGATGAGCCGCGATTGCCGCTCGCTCTCGGCCAGTGCCTGCTCGGCGCGTTTTCGATCATCGATCTCAACGTTCGTTCCATACCACCTGATGATGTTGCCGGCTTCGTCGCGCAATGTGTCGCCGAGAAACAGGAACCAACGATACTCGCCATCGAAACGTCGCATGCGCGCTTCGGTTTCACCTGGACTGCCTGACGCGAGAGATGCCGTCCAAAATCGCACGAGCTCGTCAAAGTCGTCTGGATGGATTGCAACCCGCCATCCCCATCCCTCCGCCTGCTCCATCGAGAGACCGGTGAAGTCAAGCCAGCGATCGTGAAGGAAGTCGCAGTACCCGTCCGGACGGGTAGACCATATAGCTGTCGGAATCGTGTTGATGATCTGTCTTAGGTTGCGCTCACTCTCGCGCAGTGCCTGGTCCGCTCGTTTGCGGTCCTCTATGTCGACATTCGTCCCGTACCATCTGATTATGGTACCCGCCTCATCTCGTAACGGGTTGGCGAGGAACAGGAACCATCGGTACTCTCCATCGGATCGACGGATGCGGGCTTCCGTTGAGACTGGTGTGCCGGATGCGAGGCACGATTGCCAATACTCAGCCAGACCGCTGGCGTCATCTGGATGAATCGCGGC
>NZ_JAIUIQ010000065.1:0-28625 GCF_020165735.1 Mesorhizobium sp. B283B1A | reverse complement strand
GCCATTCCTTTGACTACCCTAATGCCGTCGAGCCAGTTTCGGCGCGTGCCCATGCTCCTCCCGAAAAGCCCGGGCAAAGCTCGACATCGAGGCGAAGCCGCAGGCCAGCGCCACGTCGCGCACGGCTAGCGTCGAATGTGCCAGCAGGTCGGCGGCGCGTTTCAGCCTGAGCCGCCGGTAGTAGCCGTTGGGCGAGATGGCGAGTTCGGACCGAAAACTGCGCTCGAGCTTGTCGGAGGACACGCCGAGCCGCGTCGTCAGCTCCGCCATGCCGAGCCGCTCCTCGACCGCGTCCTCCATGATGGCGATCGCCGACAGCACCAGCTCGTTCTGCACCCCGGTGCGCAGCCTGAGCGGCATCAGCTTGCGGTCGACGCTGGAGCGCAGCTGGCTGTGCACGAACCATTCGGCGACGCCGGCGGCAAGCTCGGCGCCGTAATCCCGGGTGATGATCTCCAGCATCATGTCGAGGCTGCCGACGCCGCCGGCCGACGTAAAACGCTTGCGGTCGATGACATAGAGGTCGCGCCGCAGCTCGATGTTCGGGAACGCCTCGGTGAAGGCGGCCTGGCTGGTCCAGTGCAAGGTGCAGGCATGGCCGTCGAGCAGGCCCGCGCGAGCCAGGAAGAACGCCGCGTCCGCCACCGCGCCGATATGGGCGCCATTGCGCAGGCTGCGGCGGATCCAGCTCGCCGCGTCCTCGGCGACCAGGTGATCGGCATCGCCGCCCGAGCACACCACGATCCGGTCGACCTTGGGCGCATCCTCGGCGTAAAAGCCCGGCTGGATGACGACGCCGTTCGAAGCCCCGACCGCCCCTTTCGTGCCGCCGACGATGATCCAGCGATAGCACTGCCGCTTGGCCAGCACATTGGCGGCGCGCAGCGGCTCGATGACCGAGCTGAACGCCATCATCGGAAAGCCGGGAAACACCAGCACCGCGAAGGTGAGGGGTTCGGTGGGTTTCGGAGGTTCGCGCGTGGCCATGGGCGCTACAATTCGGGCAGATGGTGTGCGGGGTCAACCGGGGATGAGCTATCCCCCCAGCGCCTGCTCCAGGTCCGCGATCAGATCATCGCCATCCTCGATTCCCGCCGATAGCCGCACCAGCGAATCCGAGATGCCGATCTCGGCGCGCTTCTCGGCCGGGATCGACCCATGCGTCATCAGCGCCGGATGTTCGATCAGGCTCTCCACCCCGCCCAGGCTTTCCGCCAGCGTGAACAGCTGCGTGCGTTCGAGGAAGCGTTTTGTGCCGGCTAGGTCGCGGTCGAGCACCGCCGTGATCATGCCGCCGAAGGCGTACATCTGCTGGACGGCGATGGCGTGCTGCGGGTGGCTGGCGAGGCCGGGATAGATGACGCAGCGTATGTCCTTGCGGGCTTCCAGCCACTGCGCGATCTTCAGCCCGTTGTCCGAATGCCGTTCCATCCTGAGCGCCAGCGTCTTCAGGCCGCGCAGCGCCAGAAAGCTGTCGAACGGACCCGATATGGCGCCGATGGCGTTCTGCAGGAATTTCAGCTGGGCGGCCAGCTCCTTGTTGTCGCCGACGACGGCGACGCCACCGACCATGTCGGAATGGCCGTTGAGATATTTGGTCGTCGAATGGACAACGATGTCGATGCCGAGTTCCAGCGGCCGCTGGATATAGGGGCTGCAAAACGTGTTGTCGGCGACCGAAAGGATGCCCTTGCGCTTGGCAAGTGCGGCGACGCCTTCGAGGTCGACGATGCGCAGCAGCGGGTTGGTCGGCGTCTCGACCCAGAGCATCTTCGTCTCCGGCCGGATCGCGGCCTCCACCGCCGCAAGATCGGTGAAATCGACGAACGAGACCTGCAGGCCGGCAGAGCGCTTGCGCACCCGCTCCATCAGCCGGAAGGAACCGCCATAGATGTCGTCGGTGGCGACGATATGCGCGCCGGAATCGAGCAGCTCCAGCACGGTGGCGATCGAGGCCAGCCCGGAGGCGAAGGCGAAAGCCGCCGAGCCGCTTTCGAGGTCGGCCACGGCGCGCTCGAAGGCAAAGCGCGTCGGGTTCTGGCTGCGGGCATACTCAAAGCCCTTATGGACGCCGGGCGACTGCTGGCCGTAGGTCGAGGTGGCGTAGATCGGCACCATCACGGCACCTGTCAGCGGATCGTGGCTCTGGCCGCCATGGATGGTGCGCGTCGAGAAAGCCAGACGGTTCTTGCCCGATGGCGAGGAATTTGCAGTCATCGTGCGCGCCTCAAATGGTTGATCAAGTCGATGCGGGTAATCAGGCCGACGAACTCGTCGCCGTCGAAGATGATGGCGACCTCGTTGCGGTCGAACACCGGCAGCAAAGCATCCAGCGTCTGGCTGGCCTGCAGCGTGTGCAGGTTGGAAGTCATCGCCGTGCGCACCGGCATGTTGAAGCGTTCCCAACGTCCGTCATAGGGACCGTCGACATGAGCAAGAATATCGCTTTCGTCGACGATGCCGACGAGCTTGCCATTGTCGAGCACCGGCAGCTGCGAGACATCGGAACGGCGCATGCGGCCATAAGCGTTGAGCAGGCTTTCGTCCGGGCCGATAGAGACGGTGTCGCCGGTGCGGTGCGTGCGCATCACGAGGTCGCGCAGATCGCCATGCTGCTCGTGCTCGGCCAGCCCCTGCTCGGCCAGCCAGAAGTCGTCGAACACCTTTGACAGATATTTGTTGCCGCTGTCGCAGACGAAGGTGACGACGCGCTTGGCCGAGGTCTGCTCGCGGCCGACAAAAGCGTGCCCGAGGATGAGCCGGCCAGGATGCCTTCCCGGGAGAGCAGGTCGCGCACCGCCAGCATGCTCTGCTTGTCGGTGATCGAATAGGCCTTCTTGACCAGCGACAAATCGGCATTGGGCGGCACGAAATCCTCGCCGATGCCTTCCACCGTCCAGCTGCCGGCCTCTTCCATCTTGCCGGTCTTGATCAAGGGCGCCAGCACCGAGCCGACCGGATCGGCGAGCACCATTTCGGTCTTCGGCGAAACCTTGGCGAAGTAACGGCCAAGCCCGGTCAGCGTGCCGCCCGAGCCGACGCCGACCACCACCGCGTCGACATCACCATCAAGCTGCGAAAAGATTTCCGGGCCGGTGGTGGTCTCATGCGCCAGCGGGTTGGCCGGGTTGGCGAACTGGTTGGCATAGAAGGCGCCGGGCACCTCGGCCGCGATCTTCTCGGCCATGTCCTGGTAATATTCGGGGTGCCCCTTGCCGACATCGGAGCGCGTCATGCGCACCTCCGCGCCCAGCGCACGCAGATGCTGGATCTTTTCGCGCGACATCTTGTCGGGCACGACCAGCACGATGCGGTAGCCCTTGGGAATGCCGACCTGGGCAAGGCCGAGGCCGGTATTGCCGGCGGTCGCCTCGACGATGGTGCCGCCCGGTTTCAGCCTGCCCTCCTTCTCGGCTGCGGCAATCATCGACAGCGCGATGCGGTCCTTGATCGAGCCACCTGGATTCTGGCTTTCGAGCTTGATGAACAGCCGGCACTTGCCGGTGTCGAACTTGGTCAGCTCGACCACCGGCGTCTGGCCGATCAGGTCTAGAACCGATTTGTGGGGCGGACGCAGCCGGGAGGATGGACCGTCCGAGAGGGCGCTACCCAGGGCAGCGATCTTGTGCTTGCTCATTCAGATGCTCCATGATCAAGCGACCGCCTCGCAGGCTGGGCGGCAGCGTAGCCTCTTTTCCGGCCGTTTACAGTCGGAAAGAAGATAGAACGTGCCAATCGGCCGGCCAGATAAGGAATGAAATTCCGGGTTGTAGCCTGGTCAGTGGGGCACGCCCCCCTCTGTCCTGCCGGACATCTCCCCCTCAAGGGGGGAGATTGGCAGCTTTGGCCTCATCGCTTCTTCTTCATCGCTGAAAATTGGCGAAAGCCGTTGTGACATCCAATCTCCCCCCTTGAGGGGGAGATGTCCGGTAGGACAGAGGGGGGCGCTGTCCCGCGGCCTTTGACCGGCCTACCCCAGCAATCGCTTGCTCAGCCGCGCGCACTGCACGCGGATATCGGGGATGGCGTCGATTTCGAAGAAGGTGCCCCTGGTCAGCGGGCCGACCGCCAGGATCTTGGCCGAAACCGCGCCGTCGCTGGCGATGATCTCGCAATTGGCCGACACGTCGAGGCCGATGCGCAGCGGGTCCGGCCGGGCCAGCCCGCGGTCGACCAGCGAGCGCACCACGCTGTTCGACGAGGTCGAGATGTCGCGCACGATGCCCGAGCAATCATAGATGCGGGCGACGTCGAAGGTTTCGAGGCGCTGCGTGTGGCGCGACTGGACCTTGACCGCGAATTCCTCGCCGCGTGCGATATCGATGACGCGGCCGGCCACCAGCCGGATGCGGCCGGACTGCACGGCCTGCGTCACCCGGGCGTAGACTTCGGGCGCCATGCGGTGGCGGTGGATGTCCCACCACGCCTTGGTGTGTTCGACGAAGCGGCGCTTGGCCGAGGATGGCCAGTTCTGCCAGATCTTCTGGTTGAACGGCCTGAGGCCATCGACCACGTCGCGCCAGTCGACGCCCGCCTTCTGGTTTTCCTTGATCAGCTTGCGGAACCAGCCGACGAAATAGGAAAGCTGGGTGCCGAGCGGGATATCGGCGACGTCGAGTTTGATCGGGTTGCCCTTGCGGTGCGGTGACGGCAGCAAGCCGCGCCGCGACACCGCGACGATGTCCCCGCGATGGCCGCGCTGTTCCAGCGCCAGGAACGCGTCGACCATGCTGAGGCCGGTGCCCAGCACCATGACGCTGCTGTCCGGGGCGAGCGCGGTGTCGGCTTCCGAGCCCATCCTGATCGCATGGCCTTGGGCCGGCTCCTCGTCATGGCCGGTGGCCAGCACCGCAAGATGGGCGACGACGCTGGTGCCGTTGGCGAGCGCGACCTCGACGCCGGACGCGGTGGGCGTGATCGACAGGCTTTCCTCGCGGATCAGGCGAAGCCGCCCCGTCTTGAGTTCGCGGGCCTCGAGCTCGTCGAGCAGTTCGCCGAGATAACGCGCATAGACGCTGCGCGGCGCATAGACCGGCGCCTGGTCCTGGGTGGCAAGGCCGCGCTCCAGCAGCCAGCGCCAGAAATTGCCGGGATCGTCGGCATAGGCGCTCATGCCGGCGGCGCTGACATTGAGCACATGCGCCGACAGCAGCGTCGAATAGGCGATGCCCTGGCCGAAATGCGGGCGCTTTTCGACCAGCGTCACGCGCAGATCGGAATTGGGCGATTTCAAGAGATGCGCCGCCAGCACGACGCCGCTGGCGGCGCCGCCGACGATGATGATGGAATTGGCGCGCCCGCTCATGCGCATTCCAGTCCCATGCCAAGTATCAGGGTGCGAGGCGTCAGGCCTGGATCTTGACCGCGACTGCAAGATCGTCGCTGCCCGTCGCGTCCGCAAGGTCGCCGAGGCCGATGTCGCGCATTTCGGCGAGGCTGCGCTGGTCGAGCACCTCGGCGATCGCCTGCCGGACCTCGAGCATCAGATGTCGGACTTGGCATGTCGCCTCGTTGCAGTCTTCACAGCGTTGATATTGTGTGCGGCTGGCGCATGGAATTGGCGCCAGCGGACCATCGAGCACGCGCACGACGTGGCCGATCTTGATCTCGTCGGCCGGCCGCGCCAGGCGATAACCACCGTCCTTGCCCTTGCGGCTCTGGACGAAGCCGGCATTGCGCAGCTCGCCCAGGATGGCGTCGAGGAATTTCTTCGGGATGTTGTTGCCGGTCGCAATATCGCCGACGAAAGCGAGCTGTCCGGCGGGCATCCGCGCCAGGTGGACCAGCGCCTTGAGGCCGTACTTGCCTTTTTTGGTGAGCATGAACCGAACGTTTCTCTGTCATGCGATGGCCTCGAGCCATCCGTCGCGAAACGCCTAGCGTGCCTCCCCGCCGCGTCCAAGCATCCATGACACATAAATTCTAGTGACATGATATACAAGCCAATTGTTATTGATCTTGCTTGGTTTTCAAGCGTTGCGACCATTTTAGGCCCGGCTTGTGACGCCACGGACACAGAAACGCGGCTTGCGTGCCCCGACGCCCACGGCTGGGACCCGGCGCCGGCGATCGCCCCGATACGGTCGGTCTGGCCTCTCATCGTCGTCTCCGGCTCTCTATGTCGATAAGATTACTATACTTAACCTCAGGTACACGGAACGGGTTGTCAAATCACAAGCCATTTGAAGCATGGCTTTGCCTCCCGTTTGCCAAATTGGGAATTCTCCTGCAATTGCTGCATGAAGGGATCGGCTATCTTCGGCTGGTCATCCCGTGATCGTGCCCTCCCGTCAGAGGGGCGATGCCAGCGATGCGACAAGCCGCACGAGATCGACCTGGCGGCGAACATCGGTCTTCTCGAAAACATGCAGGAGATGTGTCTTGACCGTCGCGCTGGCCAGGCCGAGGGCCTTTGCGATCTCGCGCTGGGTGCGGCCGGCGACGATCAGTTCCACGATGCGAACCTCGGCGGGGGTCAGGCCGTAGAGGGCCGCGAACGCATCGAAGGGAAGACTTATCGGTCTGTCGACCGGAGCGACGAAGAGGGCCGCTATCGCTCGCCGGAACAGGCCCGGGCGGCTTTCGCGCCGCTTCAGCGGCAGGACATGAATGATGCGCGGCTCTCCCGACAGGCCACGTGTCGGAAAACCGGTGCCGCCGCGGCGCCCGAGCGCGGCCTCGTTGCCGGCGGCCTGGGCGACCGCGTCCTCTATCGCCGACGAGATCGCGGGCGAGGCGTCCGAGACGACAAGGCGGCCATTGCTGACCTTGATCGGATCCTTGCGGGCCAGCATGGCCTCGGCGACCGGATTGGCGTGGACCAGTGTCATCAGTTCATCGACCAGCACGACGCCGACCGAGAGGCCGTCCAGCACCGACGACACGTTGGCGGCGGCTATCGATTGCAGTTCGAGCAGCTGGCCGATGGCGATGGCGCGCCTGAAATGCGGGGCCAGGAGACGCAAGGCGTCGAGTTCGGCGCTGCCGACGATGCCGGCCGTCTCATGCCGTCCGAAGGAAAGCGTGGAAACCATGCGCGCATTGCGCTCCAATCCGATCGCGACCGCGTCGACCACCCCTTGCGGCTGGGCCCATTCGAGAAAATAGCGGCTGGCGACAAGCGCGGCATCCGGCACGGCCTGCGACTGCGCGATCGGCTCCTCGAGCGGATATTGCTTTACCTTGGTGTCACCACCCCAGAGATCGACGAGGTCCTGGCCGTAAGCGGGAAGCTCGCCGAGCTTCACCGAATCGATGCCGGTCGCAACGCCGAGCGTAACCTCCCCGCCCGGAAGCGGATACACGCCGAGAACCGCGTAGCAGAAGTCCAGCTCGGTGCGGATGCTTTCAACCACCGATTGCCATCGCGCCGGATCGAGGACGCAATCGTAGATCCTGCCGATGAGTTCCGAAATGCGCTCCGCCGGATAGGAGCGGCCAGTCATGTCGCCAGTCATGCCGGCCCGCGCGGGTTGACGGTCACTGTCAAGCATCGCGTGCTGCTGCGCCGACATCGCTTCAACGGGATCAATCCCTCGTTCGAGTTTTGCGATTTTGCTGTCTGAAGTCGACGCGGAGGTGGGGGGCACACCGAAAGCCAACTGAAAGTCAGTAGAAAAAAATAGAAGTTGGGAGTCAAGCCTAATCCAAATGGTGGACGCCGGGATGCCTGTTTTGTGATTGAGTGCGCCGGCTTGAGGTTGAACTGAGTTCAAGGCACGTGACACGCATCGGGAGAATTGCATTTCTCCTCCGCCAGTAATGCGTCGGCACATCAGCCAGGTCTTGAACGCTACGGGACGGAACGGCGTCTATGCGCAGACACATTACATCTAGCTAATACTTGGAGAGAACTTCAAGACGACGTGCTTGTCAGCCCCGCCAACGGCCGTCTTACCCGAAGAACATCGAAGCAGCTCGCGAAAGCGGGGCGCCCGTTGCCGGCCTTGGCCGGCATCTAGCCAGGGTGTCGCCTGGCCGGGAATCCCGACGACGTGCGGCCAAAGGAAGATCTGTCGGCATGTCCTGCACAACGGAACTTTTCCTGAGTGCGATGCGTGGGGCCTTGCTGGGTTTCGCGGTCGCGGCTCCCATCGGTCCCACCGGCCTTTTATGCGTGCAGCGCACGATCGCGGGCGGCATCGCACCGGGTCTGGCGACCGGCTATGGGGCGGCGACCACACACTCGGTCTATGCCTCCATTGCCGCCGCCGGGCTTGGGGCGGTGGCGCATGTGCTGATCGGCTGGCACATGTTGCTGCAGCTCTGCGCAGGGATGTTCCTGTTGTACATGGCGGTGACGGCGGCGCGGCTGACGCCGTCGCTGGACGCTGGCCAGCAGCGGCGCATGCCATCGGGCCGGGCCTATGTGACAGGGCTGTTCTGGACGCTGGGCAACCCGATGACGCTGCTTGGCTTCTTCACGCTCACGCCCGGGATATTGGGAGCCGGCATCCCGTCCTGGGAAAGCCTGGCCATTGTCTCGGCCGGCGTGCTGCTCGGCTCGGCGGCCTGGTGGACGACGCTGACACTGGCCACCAACCATCTGCGCAAGCGGCTCAGCGCGCGCGGGCTGCGCACCGTCAATCTCGTCTTCAGTTCGGGCCTGTTCGTCTTCGCGCTGTCGCTGCTGGCAAGCGCGCTGCGGCTGGAGTTGCTCTAGCGGCGGCTGCATGCGCGTGCCGCTTCACGGCTTCGCCGCCTTCTTCGGCTGCACGGTCATCGAGGGTGCATCCGGCGGCGGGGCGGCCTCGTCAGGTTTCTGTTGCCCGGCGACGGGTGTGTCGGGCGCTTGCGGCGCTCCTGAGGTGAGGTTGACCGACACGCCGTAAATCTTCCACTGCCGGTTCGCCGGTTCGAACAAAAGCTCGAAATTGACCTGCATTGGCACCGACGGGAAAAACCCAGCCATGTGCAGCATGCCGTTCGGCTCGATCTGCGGCAGCAAGGTCAGTTGCGGCTCGAGCACCGCGACGGCGCCGAAGTCGAGCCCCTGCTTGCGCTGGTTGGCGAAGATGTCGCCGAGTTGGGCGGCACTGTTGGCCTGGAAATTCGGCGAGCCGAAATCGCGCAGCACCGTGTAGTTGCCGGTCTTGTTGGCCTGGTCGAGCGCCAGCAGCGTGCCCCGGATCAGGATCAGCACACCGTTGCGGTCGATGTTGGCCGGGCGGGCGGCGTGGACCTTGTCGCCCTTCTCCGTCTTTTTGGCCTGCGCCACCGCAGCGCCCTGGGATGCCGCCAACAGGCCGAGCGACAGCAAGGCTGTCGCGGCCGCCCGCGCCATCCGCCTGACCGATGAAGATTGCGGGTGCTCCATGTGGCCTCTGAAGTTCATCCGAGATCGAGCCGCCGGCGGGGAGACAGGCGACCGCGTCTGGGGGAACGCGGCCGCCAGCGGCTTTTTCAAGCCAGCCCCCTCGCACCTCGGATCATGCCGACCGCATCAGTTCAGCGTCCATGACGCCCCGACGCTGACGCCGACATCGCCATGGCTGGTGGTGGCCGACAGAGCGGCGTTGAGGCGGAAGTCCTCGCTGGTGTTGTAGCCAAGGCCAAGCGCCAGGCCGGATTGACCCTTGAAGTGGCCGAAGCCGCCGGCGAGCGACAGTTTTTCAGGCCTGTCGTCGTAGCGCAGCCCCGCCGTCGCCAGCGCCAGCGCGGTGCCGGCACGCGCTTCCGTGCGGTTTTCGCTGATCTGGTCGCCGAGATCCTGGAAGCCGGCCTCGAGTGCGCCGATGCGGCCGTCGAGCTGGGTGATGTTGGTGGTGTTGGTCGTTACCCGCGTGTCGAGGTCCGCGATCTCGGTCGTGTGCACCGCAATCGCCGTGGTGTTGTTGGCGATGCGCGTTTCGTGATCGGCGAGTTCGCTCGTGTGGCTGCTCACAGTGCTGTTCAGCGTGCTGATATCGCTGCTGTTCTGGGCGACTTGTGCTGGCAGGTTCGCAAGCGTCGCCACATCGAACGTCGACGCCGCCAGATTGCCGGTGCTGTCCGTCGTCATCAGATAGGTAGGGCCGGCCTGCGCGGCCTTGCTCGCCTGCGAAGCGACGCCGGTCAGCGTGTAGGTGTTGAGGCCATTGCCAAGCATGACCTGGTTGTCGCGCGTCGTCGTTGCGCCCACGCCGATGGCGATGGAGTTGTCATAATTGGCCGTCGCAGCGTCGCCGAGAGCAATTGCATTCACGGCATTTGCCGTAGCCCCGTTGCCAATGGCCGTGGCGTTGCCGCCGTTCGCCTGGGCCGAGCTGCCAAGGGCGGTGGCGTTCACGGCATTCGCCTGGGCCGCGGTGCCGAGGGCGGTGGCATTGGCCTGGTTCGCCCCGCCGGCGCCGGCCTCGGCCCCAGTGCCGATGGCCGTCGTGTTCGCATTGTTGTAGTCGGTGGTCAGGCCGCCCGCGTTCGTGTCGAAAACAAGTCCACCGGCGCCGGCGTTGACGCCGAGCGCCACGCTGTTGTCCCCGAAGGCACCCGCGCCATTGCCCATCGCAACCGAGAGAGTGCCATTGCTATTGGCCGATCTTCCGCATGCGGTGCCGCCGGATGACGTCTGCGCGAAAGCCGCTCCACCATCCTGACCATTGAAATCCTGGCAGATGACTCCCGCCGCCCGCGCCGGGTCTGGCGCGAAGGCGACGACGCCGGCCGCCGCGACCACCATGGTGGCTGCGGTCCCGAGAGCGGGCACTTGGGAGGATGCCGCGCGCACGAAAGCCGCTGTCGCGGCAGACATCGATGCAATGTGTAGTCGCAGACGACGAGTCAGCGTCACAGTTCTGATCCTTGTCGCGGCAATGGCGTCCTCCGGTATGCTCGCCCGTCCAATCGTTTCTGCAATCACGTCCAAACCCTCGCTTCATTGCCAAATAGCTGACCCGGACGAGTGACCCGGTGTCGCCCCGCCGGCGGCTGACCGGTCCCGCGCGATAGCCAGGCCGGTGGACAGGCTCCGGCCATGGCTGGGCTGAAACCAAGCAGTTGTGCTACCGACGCTTTGTGCTGTCGTCCCCAGACAGCAGTCGCCTTTGCAAACACCAACGTCCTCGAATTCCGCGCAGGACCGCAGCACCCGACGGACGCAAACGAACACAAAGAAAATGTCGCGTCTTCCACCATTCGGTGGATAGCGGCGACCAAGGCCCGATGGTACCGCCAAAGACTGGATCACCATCTCCCTTGGGAGATGACAGGACTTGCCCGATCCGGATCATGCGTTCATTTTGCTGCCATGCAGCAAGGGTATGGTGCGATGCGTTCTGCTTTATCGATGGCTCAATTGTCCGAACTGATCGGGCTGATCTACGACGCCGCGATCGATCCCGCGCGCTGGCCCGTCGCGATCGAGGAGATGCGCATCGCGCTCGGCTTCGGGACCGCCGCCCTCCGCCTGCAAGCGCTGCCGTCGGGCGAGGTGCTGGTCAACGTAGCCAGCAACATCCCGCAACCCTATGTCGACCAGATGGCCAGCTACGGCGCTGAAGTCCTCGAGCTATGGGGTGGCATGGCGGTGGTGGGCTCGCTGCCGATGGATCGACCGGCGGTGTTGAGCCAGCTCAATCCCAACCTCGACAACACGACGAACCGCTACTTTGTGGAGGTCGGTAAACCGCAAGGCATGATCGATTCCCTGGCGGTGCCGCTCGCGCGCGATGGGCGTGGTCTCGGCTCACTGTCCTTCAGCCGCCATGTCGATGCCGCTCCCATCAACGATCTGCAGATCGAGGCCGCCCGATTGTTGATCCCGCACCTGCAGCGCGCCGCGACGATCAACCGGCTGCTCGACATCGCGGCGATCGCCCGGTCGACCTTCGAGTCGGTGCTCGACACGCTGACGGCACCGGTCTTTCTCACCACCGCGGATCTGCATGTCGTGCATGCCAATCCGGCAGCGCGTGCGATTGTCGCCGGGGGCGAGCTGCTGAACATCCGCAACGGGATTCTCAGCCCCAGCGTTTCCGCCGTGTCCAGCGCGCTGGCGGTCGCGGTATCCCAGGCAGCGCAGGACGAGAGCGCCATCGGCCGCAAGGGGTTGGGAGTTCCAATGCGCTGGCGCGACGGCTCGGCTGGAGCCTTGCATGTCCTGCCGCTGCGCCCGGGGCGCGGGGCGTTTGATGCCAGCGTGGTGGCGGCGGTGTTTGTCGCACGCGCGGATACACCCTTTGTCGCGCCGACCGCGCTGGTCGCCGCGCTGTTCGGCCTGACGCCGGCCGAGGCGCGCGTCTTCGAGCAGATCGCGGCGGGCCGTACGGTTGAGGAGACCTCCGATGTTCTCAACATCGGCCGCAGCACGGTCAGGACGCATCTGCTGCGGCTGTTCGAGAAGACCGGCGTGCGGCGGCAGGTCGAGTTGGTTCAGCTCGCCGCGTCGCTCGCGTCGCCCGTAGCCGCCAGCGTCTGACCGGCTATGAGCAGGCGACAATCTCCATCGGAAATTGGAGACCCGCGGATCATGCGTTCAATTTTTCTGCAGTGCGGCAAGGGTGGTGGCAATGCGTTCTCCTCTCTCGATGGCTCGGTTGTCCGAACTGATAGGGCTGATCTACGACGCCGCGATCGATCCCCCGCGCTGGTCCGTCGCCATTGAAGAGATCCGCATCGCGCTCGATTTCGAGAACGCGGCCCTCAACCTGCAAGCGTTGCCGTCGGGCGAAGTGCTGCTCAACGTGACCAGCAACATGCCGCAGGACTACGTCGAACGGATCGCGGACTACGCCGTTGACATTACCGACCAGTGGGGTGGGCTGGCGGTGCTTTTGGCCCTGCCGATGGATCAGCCCGCGGTGATGAGCCGCGTCAATCCAGAGGCGAGTACGACCAACCGCTACTCGCTGGAGTGGGCCAGACCACGGGGGTTGGTCGATGTCATGGGGCTGGGGCTCGCTCGCGACGAGCGTGGTTTTGGGTCGCTGGGCCTTGGCCGTCACGAGAGCGTGGAGCCGATCGGTGACTATGAGATCGAGGCCGCCCGATTGTTGATCCCGCATCTGCAGCGCGCCGCGACGATCAACCGGCTGCTGGACATCGCGGCGATCGCCCGGTCGACCTTCGAGACGGTGCTCGACACGCTGACAGCACCGATCTTTCTCACCACCGCGGATATGCGTGTCGTGCATGCCAACCCGGCGGCACTTGAACTCGTCGCCAGGGGCGACCTCCTCAACATCCGCAACGGCGTTCTCACCGCCGGCGCGTCGGCCGTGTCCAGCGCGCTGGCCGTCGCGGTATCGCAGGCGGCGCAGGACGAAAGCGCCATCGGCCGCAAGGGACTGGGAGTTCCGATACGCTGGAAGGATGGCTCGGCCGGAGCCCTGCACGTGCTGCCGCTGCGTCCGGGGCGTGGGGCGTTCGATGCCAGCGTTGTGGCGGCAGTGTTCGTGGCCCGGGCCGATACGCCCTTTGTCGCGCCGACCGCGCTGGTCGCGGCGCTGTTCGGCCTGACGCCGGCCGAGGCGCGCGTCTTCGAGCAGATCGCGGCGGGCCGCACGGTTGAGGAGACGTCCGATGTTCTCAACATCGGGCGCAGCACAGTCAGGACGCATCTGCTGCGGCTGTTCGAGAAGACCGGCGTGCGGCGACAGGCGGAGCTGGTTCAGCTCGCCGCGTCGCTCGCGTCGCCCATGGCTGGTGTGGCTCCATAGGCAGGCCGACCCGCAAGCCAACCTGCTCGATCACCTGGCCAGCGACGCCTTTTTGATCTCCAATGAGATTTTTGTCTTCGCGCGTGCGGCGGGACCAAACAGTTCCGCTTCACAGACGTAAGTGGCGGCGCGTGATGGGTCGCGTGCCGCTCGCCCTCAACATAGGGGGCAGAGCGTTGCAAGAGCGCACTGTAGTTACTCAGGCTCCCCAAGCCAAAAGAGCTTTTCTTTTTCCTCATTGCTTAGTGAATCGTAGGAAAATCTATGCTCTATCCTATGATGTGGGGCGTGATCCGAGTTTTCATATTTCCAGACCGGCATCCAGCCTCTTGGCGTGTATAGTATTCCCAACTTCGCGTTCCTATCTGATCTCGCTTGCTGCGTCTTTCGAAATAGATCGTTGATGCTCTCTGTTAATTGAGCCAGATCTGCTGCAAACAATGCGCCATTCTTGTCTGGGGAAACGAAATAGTCGACATTTTCCCTAGCAGAAGCTACACGATGTATTACTATACATCCTCCGCCGGGCTGCTCGCATATTACGACTAAACCTCCGTTTCCATCGGGCGCAAATTCAGCTAACAAATTTTCTATCGGCATCATCTACCCTTTTTCTTTACGGACACCACGTCCAGCTAACTGAAGTTCAATGACTTCCGCTAGCGCTGCCAGGCGGGAAACCAACGTTCCGCCATTGGCGGTAGGCCACCACAAAAGGGATTTCGCGTCGTCCACCGTTCGGTGGACAGCGGCGGCTCAAGTTCGATGATTTCGCTGCCCGAGGCAGCGCCGCGATGTGACGACGGGCGCGCCACAGCCTCCCTTTCCGCTTCGGCACCGCGCCACCGATAGCTTTTTTCCAACAAGTCCGCCTTCGTTGGAAGGATTTAACTCTACAAGAACGATAGAATTAGCTGACTATCATGGGGCAATCCGTTTTCTCGTGTTTCATGGAGCCCTTTGATGTCCACCATTTCGCGACGCATCCTTCTCCTGTCGTCGGCGGTCCTTGCCGGCGCCGCCTTCCTCGGTCCGGCCATGGCGCAGGATCTCAAGATCACCATCGGCTACCAGACGGTGGTCGAGCCCTCCAAGGTGCCGCAGGCCGACGGCGCCTATGAAAAGGCGACCAAGGCGGCAATAGACTGGCGCAAGTTCGATTCCGGCGCCGATGTCATCGCCGCGGTCGCTTCCGGTTCGGTCGATATCGGCTATGTCGGTTCGAGCCCGCTGGCGGCGGCGGCCAGCCGCGAACTGCCGATCCAGACCATCTTCGTCGTCGGCCTGATCGGGCAATCCGAAGCGCAGGTCGCCGCCTGGGGCGCGCCGACCTTCGACGCCTGGATCGTGCGCACCGACTTCGCCGAGAAGAACCCGGAAGCGGTGCGCGACTTCGTCAAGGTGACCGGCGCTTCCTATGCCGAGTACCTCGCCAAGCCGGACACCTGGTCGGCGTCGTCGCCGCAGGCCGAAAAGATCGCCAAGCTCACCGGCGCCAAGCTGGAAGAAGTGCCGGAGCTGTTGAAGGGCTATGTCTTCCCGACTTTGGAAGAGCAGGCCTCCGACAAATTCCTCGGCGGCGGCACCGTCAAGGCGATCGCGGCGGCGTCCGCCTTCCTCAAGGAGCAAGGCAAGGTCGACGCCGTGCTGCCCGACTATTCGAAATACGTGACATCGAAATACGTCACCGAGGCGCAGGCCTCGAACTAGAGCAGCCCACCGTTTAACGGAAACGGTGAACTGCTCTAACTCTTTGTTTTGACGCAATTCCGGACGGAAAACCGCTTCACACTTTTCCTGGAACTGCTCTAGCGCTCAACCAGACACGCGCGCTTCTTCCCGACGCTGCGTGTTGCCTGCCCCGAAACCGCTGATGAAATGGATTTCGGGGCAGGCGGATTTCCTTCAAATCGGCGAGGCACCATGCCGCATCTCGTGCTCGACCCCCATCTCGTACTGGACAAGGTCTCGGTCCACTATGACGGCCAGCCGGCACCGGCCGTGGAGCGGGTGTCGATCGACGTCGCCAAGGGCGACTTCGTCGTCCTCGTCGGCCGTTCCGGCTGCGGCAAGACCTCGCTGCTGAATGTCGCGGCCGGCCTGGTCGCGCCGGCGCGCGGCACGGCCACGATCGCTGGCCGTCCGATCACGGCACCCGGTTCGGACCGGGCGGTGGTCTTCCAGAACGATGCGCTGTTCCCGTGGCTGACCCCGCGCGAGAATGTCGCCTTCGCCCTCAGGCTGCGTGGCGTGCAGCCGGCGGAGCGGGCACGGCGCGCCGATGAGCTTCTGGCGCTGGTGAAGCTCGACGGTGCCGGCGACAAGCGCATCTGGGAGCTTTCCGGCGGCATGCGCCAGCGTGTCGGCCTCGCCCGGGCGCTCGCCGCCGAACCCGAATTCCTGCTGCTCGACGAGCCGCTCGGCGCGCTCGATGCGCTGACGCGCGAACGCATGCAGACGACGCTGCTCGATCTCTGGACGGCAAGCGCTGTCGGCGTGCTGATGGTGACGCACGGCATCGAGGAGGCACTGGTGCTCGCCACTCGCATCGTCGTGCTGGCGCCTGGACCGGGCCGCGTGGTGCGGACCTTCGAGCCCGGCTTCTCCAGGCGCTACGCGTCGGGCGAGGCCATCCGCGCCATCAAGGCCGATCCGGCCTTTGCCGAGGCGCGCGGCGAACTGACCGACGCCGTCTTCGAAGGAGAGACGGCATGACCATTTCCTCCTACAGCGAGCGGCCCGGCTCCCGCATCGACGAGGCCGACGGCCTGTCGGTGCCGTGGTCCAGGCCGAGCCCGAAGCGGACGGGCGTCTCGGCCCGCATCGTCAGCGCGGTCACCATCCTGGCGGTGCTGGCTCTATGGGCGCTGTCGGCCCGGCTGCAGCTGGTGTCGCCGGTGTTCCTGCCCTCGCCGCTCGCCGTATGGAACAAGTTCATCGTCGTTATCCGAGACGGCTTCGTCGACGCGACGTTGCTGCAGCATGCCGTCGCCAGCCTTGGCCGGGTGTTTGCCGCGCTGATCGCGGCCATCCTCGTCGGCGTGCCGGTTGGCCTCGCCATTGGCATCAGCACGGTCGGACGCGGCATCTTCGATCCGCTGCTGGAATTCCTGCGGCCAATTCCGCCGCTCGCCTACTTGCCGCTGGTCATCATCTGGTTCGGCATCGGCGAGCCGTCGAAGATCCTGGTGATCACCATCGCCATGCTGGCGCCGGTTGCATTGTCGACCGCCTCCGGCGTTCGCGGCGTCTCGCAGGAGCGCATCAACGCTGCGCGCTCGTTGGGTGCCACGCATGCGCAAGTGGTCCGCCACGTCATCCTGCCCAGCGCGCTGCCCTCGATCCTGACCGGCCTGCGCATCGCGCTCGGCGCCGGCTGGTCGACGCTGGTCGCTGCCGAACTGGTGGCGGCGACGCGCGGGCTTGGCTTCATGATCCAGTCGGCCGCCCAGTTCCTGGTCACCGACGTCGTGGTGATGGGCATATTGGTGATCGCGGCCATCGCCTTCGTGCTCGAATTCACCATCCGCAGGATCGAGCGCGTGTTCGTCCCGTGGGCGGGACGCGAATGAAAAGCGAAAGGAGAACGACGATGACCCATTCCACCGCCGTGCTGTTCGCCCATTTCGGCAATTGGCTGCTGGGCCTTGCGTCCAATGACGAGGAGGCCAGGCGTGACGCCCCCCGCTCGCCCGCACCCGTCCGGCTCCAGCCCGGGCGCGACCGCCTGCCGCCACGCGACGAAAGTTTCTACTGGGCCTGGCAGTATTGGTCGCAGTGAGGGGGAACACACCAACGCAGCGATGATGACGGGCGTCGCGTTCCGTCGCGCCCCCCTCTGCCCTGCCGGGCATCTCCCCCTCTAGTGGGGAGATTGGCAGTTTCGGCCAAGCTGCCTTTCAACGCTGAAGATTGGTGAAAGTGGGCATGACAGCCGATCTCCCCCCTTGTGGGGGAGATGTCCGGCAGGACAGAGGGGGGCGCCCACACTCGTTCTGCAACGCAGTCTGCCGCAACTCACCCCCGCCGGTTCGCCCATACCAGGCCGGCGATGCCGACCAGCATGGCGGCGACGCCGATATAGAGCCATTGCGACTGGCCGGTCATGAAACTGCCGCCGACCAACCCCATGCCTTGCAGCGACCACAGCGCGCCGATGGCCAGTACAATCAAGGCCAGCAGATTTTTGGCCAGCAGATTTCTGGTCAGTCTCATTGACGGGTCTCGCTTTCCCAGTCGATCGATTGCGGTGCCGCGACCGCGATGAAAGAGCCAAAGGAAGTGGCTCAATCCCGGTGGTTTCTACTTGGAGATTAATCCCGGATCTTGTCAAACGCATCTCGGATATCGGCGAAAAGATCATCGCGAATCGATCAAATCTCGCCAAGAAATCCCTGACAGACTGTTACCTGGCGACTCCAAACGTGTGCTCTTGCCATGGAACCGCCAGATGACTGCCGCATTTCCTGCCTTATTTCGCACCTAACGGCTGGGGTCTGTCAAAAACGGAGCCTTCCCCGAAATATGAAGAACACAAAACAGACCGCGCTTGTCGCGGTAGCGATCGCTGCTGGCCTGATGGTCGGCGCTTCCGCAACCTCGGCAACCGCTGCCGCTCAGTGTGGCCGTGCCTCGTGGTATGCCCTGCACTCCAGGACCGCATCGGGCGAGCGCATGAACCCATCGGCGCTGACCGCGGCCCACCGCACCCTGCCTTTCGGCACCAAGCTGCGGGTGACCAACAAGAACAACGGCCGCAGCGTCGTCGTGCGCATCAACGATCGCGGCCCGTTCATCAAGGGACGCGTGCTCGACCTGTCGAAGGGCGCGGCCGGCCAGCTCGGCTTCATCGGCTCCGGCCACACCGCCGTCTGCATGGCGCGCGTTTGAGATATCCGGGTCCGGCACGGGCCGGGCCCAGCAAGCCCCCCGCCTTCGCAGCCGCACACTGAGCCGGCTCGCCCCGTTCAGGGCGGATTCCCAAGCCTTGGACGAAAGAAGAGCATAGATCACGCCACGTGACGTATTGCATCGCAGCAATTAGTTGTTAACTTCGCCGCGAGACATTTAGGCTCGGCGCTGCTCGTCGTCCCTTCGGTCGCGGCAGCAGCGAGGTTCTCGATGTTCTACCAGCTCTATGAAATGAACCACGCCGTCCTGCAACCCGCGCGTCTTTACGCCGACGCGGTGCGGCTGTTCTACTCCAACCCGCTCAATCCGTTTTCGCACACGCCCTGGGGCCGTTCCATCGCGGCGACCGCCGAACTGTTCGAGCGCACCACGCGCCGCTACGGCAAGCCGGTCTTCGGCCTCGACAAGACCGTGGTCGACTGGAAAAGCGTCGCGGTCGCTGAAAAGACCGTCTGGTCGAAGCCGTTCTGCAATCTCGTCCGCTTCGAGCGCGCGGTTCCTGCCGGTCGCCGGCCGGATCCGAAGCTTCTGATCGTGGCGCCGATGTCGGGCCACTACGCGACGCTGCTGCGCGGCACGGTCGAAGCCATGCTGCCCTACGCCGATGTCCACATCACCGACTGGGTCGATGCCCGCATGGTGCCGCTGGCCGACGGCAGCTTCGATCTCGACGATTATATCGACTATGTCATAGACATGCTGCACACGCTGGGTCCGGACACCCATGTGATGGCTGTATGCCAGCCTTCCGTGCCGGTTCTGGCCGCGGTGGCGCTGATGGAAGCCAAGGGCGATCCTTTCGTGCCCTCGACCATGACCCTGATGGGCGGCCCGATCGACACCCGCCGCAACCCGACCGCGGTCAACCTGCTGGCGGAGGAAAAGGGCATCGACTGGTTCCGCGACAATGTCGTCATGCAAGCGCCCTGGCCGGTGCCCGGCTTCGGCCGCGAGGTCTATCCGGGCTTCCTGCAGCTCTCCGGCTTCATGAGCATGAACCTCGACCGCCACATCATCGCCCACAAGGACTTCTTCATGCACCTCGTGAAGCATGACGGCGACAATGCCGAGAAGCACCGCGATTTCTACGACGAATATCTGGCGGTGATGGACCTGACGGCGGAATTCTACCTGCAGACCGTCGACACCGTCTTCGTGCGCCATGCCTTGCCCAAGGGCGAGATGACGCATCGCGGCACGAGGATCGATCCGTCCGTCATCCGCAACGTCGCTTTGTTCACCGTCGAGGGCGAGAACGACGACATATCGGGCCTCGGCCAGACCAAGGCGGCGCAGGATCTGTGCGTCAACATCCCGGCCGACAGGAAGGCGCACTACATGCAGCCGGCGGTCGGCCATTACGGCGTCTTCAACGGCTCGCGCTTCCGCTCCGAGATCGTGCCGCGCATCGTCGATTTCATCACCAGCTATGGCCGCCAGACCCGGGTCGCGGTCAAGCCGAAGCTGGTCCGCACCGCCAAGCGATAGGCAATCGCGGCAAGACCGTTGACCGGTTTTGCCTCCGCAATGCTTCAAAAGACGAAAAAACGCGGCAGCGGCCGCCGGAAGCCGGACCAATAGGCGCAAAAGCCGGCCACAAGCCCGGTTCTGTTGCACAATAGACGCTGTTCCTCCCCGCGGGTAACCATGCTGCAAATCAGACTGTCGTCGTAATTGACACGGACTGTAAATCGCCCTTAACTTTTCGTTAACAACAGGGTGAGCGGGGACAATGAATTCCTCAACGATGGCGCGAAGGCTGCGCGCGTGCGTGGCAGCAGCCGGGCTGGCAGTAACGGGAGGCTGGGTGGCGCCGGCTTTGGCGGCCGGAGCAATGGCGACGGGGGGCCTTACCTCGCAGCCGATCGGCCACTACGATTTCTGCAGGCTGTATCCCGGCGAATGCTCGATCCGTCCGCCCAGGCTGGCGGCCGCCGCCTTGACCGACGGCTTGATGCGCAAGCTGGTCAGTGTCACCTCCAGGGTCAACGCCGCCGTCAAGCCGATGAGCGACATGGACATCTACGGCAAGGACGAGGTCTGGGCCTATCCCGACAAGGGCGTCGGCGATTGCGAGGACTATGTCTTGGAAAAGCGCCGCCAGCTCTCCCGCATGGGCGTCTCGCTGGCCAACCTCCTGATGACCGTGGTGCGCAAGCCCGACGGCGAAGGGCACGCCGTGCTGACGGTGCGCACCGACGGCGGCGACTATGTGCTCGACAATCTGACCGACAAGGTCAGGCCATGGGACCAGACCGGCTATCGCTTCCTCAAGCGGCAGGCGATCGACAACACCGGCCGCTGGGTCTCGATCCGCGGTGGCCAGCAGGTCCTGGTCGGGTCGGTGCAGTAGGTTTCGCGGTCCTCCTGGGTGGTTGCACGCGTTGCTTCGTCATCCCCGGGTCTGCGCGTCCGCTTCGCTCCCGCTCCGCCCGTGGATGACGAAAGCGGTGAGGCTTCTCGAGCCGTTACAAAAAATCCTCCGCACCTCCATGAACCATTTCGGTCCGGCCGGCGACACACAGCCGTGAACCGAAACCAACCATGGAGACTTCAAATGACTGCTTTTCTGCGTAACACCCTTCTCGCCACCGTCGCGCTGTCGGGCCTGGCCGGATCCGCTCTGGCCGACCAGACCGTCAGCTGTGCCAACACGAAGACCAACGACGTTTGGGCCGGCCGCTGTTGCGGCGCCGGCACATCGGAATGCCTGGGCGGCGGCAATGGTGGGCGTGACCATCAAGGCAATGGCGGCAGGGGCGGCAATGGCGGCGGCAGCACTGCCGGCAAGAATTGATCTCGCTACAGCGCCCGCCGGCTGTTGTCGGCGGGCGCTGTTTTGTGTTGAGGCGGATCCACAGCCGCCTCGGAATCCCTGCAAAACCCGCTACGGTCGCCGGCCGAGCGCCGTTCGGATCGATGCGGTGATGTTGCGCAGCTCTGTCTCGTCGAGCTTTTCGATGTTCTCGGCCAAAAGGTTGGCGAGTTCGGTGGCGGCCGGGCTCAGGCCCGACGTGTCGAGCCTGACACGCGGATGCGAGGCCTCGGCCAGCCGCGCCAGCTCCTCGGCATCGTCCCAGATGATGTTGAAATAGCCGATGATCTTCTGGATCAGCGTCCAGGTCGGCGCGCCGCGCCGGCCGTGCTCGAGCGCCGACAGATAGGCCGCACTGACGCCGATCGCGGCCGCCATGTCCTTCTGGCTGACGCCGCGCTCGCTTCGGAGCGCCCGCAGCTTCTCGCCGAACGGGGTCATGCGCCAGGCCTCGTGGCTTCGGGCCTCACGAGCGCACCCGCCGCAGCCTGATATAGAGCGCGCCCGAACCGCCATGGTTGCGGGCCGCATGATCGTGGCTGGAGACCAGCGGCCGGAATGCCGGCGTCGACAGCCAGGCCGGTACCGCGCGCCGCAGCACGCCGTCGCCGCCTGAGGACGACCCCTTGCCGGTGATGACCAGCACATAGCGGATGCCGCCGGCATGCGCCCGGTGCAGGAACGAAAACAGCAGCGAATAGGCCTCGTCCTGCGTCATCCCATGCAGGTCGACGCGGCCCTCGATCGGCAGCCGGCCTTTCGACAATTTGTCCAGCGTCGGGTCGTCGAGGCGGTGCGTGACATGCTGTGCCTTCGGCTTTGCGGAACCGGCGGCATTGGCGGCGGGCTGGGCCGGTTGCGACGGCGTCGGCTTGGCTTCAAGCGCAATGTCTGGAATGTCGACGGCGGTTCTGCCCTTCAGCGGCTTGGCGGAGCGTGCCACCAGGTTCCACAGCACCCGGTCGTCCTCGCTCAGTCTATCCCTATTTGGTTTATCCGGACGCTTGCTCATCGCGCGCCCTCGACCAGCGGGCGCGGCACCAGCGCAAAGAAGTCGGCGGCGTTGCGCACCACGCCGGCGATCTCGCCGGCGGCATCGCCCGAACCGGCGAACAGATCGCCGCGCGCTGGCCCGGTGATGGCCGAGCCGGTGTCCTGCGCGATCATCAGCCGCCGGAACGGTCTTTTGTCGAAGGCGGTGAGTGTCGGCGCGTCGATGTAGAAGGGCGTGCCGAACGTATGCAGCAGCCGGTCGACGGCGATCGAGCGGCCCGGTGTCAGCGGCACCTTGGCGGCGGCGATCGGGCCAAGGCTAGAGTCATCCACCGCCGCCTCGCGAAAGAAGATATAGGAGCGGTTCTGCCACAGGATCTCGTCGACGCGGTCCGGATGCGCCTTGAACCAGGCGCGGATCGACTGCATCGTCACCTCGGCGAGCGGGATTTCGCCCAGCTCGCTCAGGATCTTGCCGGGCCCGGTGAAACGCTGGCCGGATTTGGCCGCGTAGGTGACGCGGCAAAGCCGGCCGTCGGTCATGGCGAGCCGCGCCGCCCCTTGCACATGGACGAAGAAGGCATCGACCTTGTCGGCGAGCCAAGCGATCTCCAGCCCTTGTCCGGCGAGTGCACCGCGCTCGATGGCGCCACGGTCGAAATATTCAGCCAGCCCGACCGCCGTCCGCCGCGCGAAGGCGAGATATGGGTCCATGCCGTCAGGCCGTTTGGCGTCGTCGACATCGACGAGATCGGCCGGCCGCGACATGAGCGGCACGGAAAAATGCTGCGTGCGCACCGGCGATGCCTCGACCTGCGGCTCGTAGAAGCCGGTGACGAGGCCGGTCTCGGCCCGCACCAGCATGGGGACGAAATGGCGTTCGAAGAACGTGCGGGCGAAGAACGCGCGGGCCTGCGCCCCGCTCGGCGAAGAGGCGCCGCGCGCCTCGGCATAGGCCTCCGCGAAAGCGCCGAAATCGACGCCGAGCGCACCGCTGCGGTAAGGCTTGGCCAGGACGTGGTAGGCGGAACGGCGAAAGGCCTCGAACGCCGGCAGATGGTCGTCGTCGCCCCAGCCGGGGAGATCATCGAAAGACTTTGCCGAAAAGAGAGGCGATAGCGACACCGGAGCCCGCCGTTGTTAGGGCTCAGTCTTCTTCTTCGGTGGCGACGAGCTTCCAGTTCGGATCGCGCGAGCGCGTGTCGCGGGCGAAGGTCCAGACGTCCTTGACCTCGGCCACGGTTTCGGGATCGCCGTCGATGACGGTGCCGGCCTTGTCGCGCGTCGCCGAGATCAGCTCGCTGATGATGCGCAGCGTGACATGCGCTTCGCCGCCCTTCATCTCGGCCGACACGATATCGGCCTTGTCGATGCCGACGAAGGACGACTGGATCTTCTCCGACTTGGCCTCGCGCTCGCCGATCGCGGCGACGAAGCCGTCGAAAACCTCGCGCGACAGAAGGTTCTTCAGCGTTTTGCGGTCGCCATCGGCATAGGCCATGACGATCATCTCATAGGCCATCTTGGCGCCGTCGACGAAACCCTTGGGATCGAAGGACGGATCATTGTCCTTGATCGTGCGCAGGCCCTTGTTGAGGTCGGTGTCCGGCTTGGCGAAGGCATCGATCGCAGCATAGGCGTCGGGTGCGGCCGGCTCGCCCGGCAGCCGCTTGCGCGGCAGCGACACGACATTCTCGGGCTTCTGGGCGGCGTCCTTGTCGCCGGTGCGCGCCGCGGTATAGGGATCGAAAGGCGGCCGCTCGCTACCGGTCCGACGCCCCAGCACATTGCGCAGCTGGAAGAAGATCACCACCGCCGCGATCAGGAAGAAAATCGTGCCGAAGTCGAAGAATCCCATGTCTTCCGCCAATCAATCCCTGCCTCGTGGCCGGACCGCCCGGCCCGGAGCCGACGGTCGCATAGCGTTCATTATCCAAAGCATATAGAACGCAAGGCGCAATCATTCAAATCAAAGGCAGGCATACCTATCTAACAGCCCTAGTGCCAGCGGCGATTGGTCGCCGAGGGGACAAAACAATCGAATGGTCGGTAAAGACTTGCGCATTTCGCTGCTTCCCTTCTTTCTCCTCGCACTTCCGCTGCTGGAAATCGCCGGTTTCGTCGTCGTCGGCCGTGAGATCGGCGCGCTGGCGACGGTCGGCCTGGTGCTTGCCTCGAGCCTCGCCGGCGTGCTTTTGCTGCGGCACCAGGGTTTTGGGGTCATGTCGCGCATCCGCACCGAGATGAACGACGGCCATGATCCCAGCCGCCAGCTCGCCCACGGCGCCATGATCGTGGTCGCGGCGATCCTCCTGATCATCCCGGGTTTCATCACCGACATCATCGGCCTGCTCTTGTTCCTGCCGCCGGTGCGCGACCTTGCCTGGAGCCGGCTCAAGGGCCGCATCGTCGTCGCCACCAATTTTTCGGCCGGCGGCTTTCGCGGACGCCAGCGCGACAAGGTCATCGACCTCGACGACGGCGACTATTCGCGCGAGGACGATTTGAAGCGCGGCCCGGATCACAATTCGCCCTGGCGGCGGCTGAAGGATGATTAGGGCGCTGTTCCTGCCTGTCCCGAACGTTAGCGCTGCCCCTCATTGCCCTGCCGGGCATTTCTCCCCGTAAACGGGGCGAAAGAAGCTAACCTCAACGCCGCCGACAATTGGCGAAATCGGCGGTCCAGCGTCTCCCCGTTCACGGGAGAAGATGGCGGCAGCCAGCAGCCAGATGAGGGGCAGCGCTGACCTCTCAGAACGATTCTCCAACGCAAAACCGAAGCCAACCGAAGCCAACTGCAATCGCCCCGCACCCGAAGGCGGCAAACCTTGTCTTGTCATGCCGACCATGGTAGCGAACGCCCGATTTCAATTCGGTCAGCAACGCTGCCCAGGCAAAAGGAAAAGGCTCATGGCCAGCAATGATGACGCGCCGGTCGGCGCGGCCAACGGAAACGGCAACGCGGCGCAGCAGCCGTCGCTCAACGTCCTGGCCCAATATGTGAAGGACCTGTCCTTCGAAAGCCCCGGCGCGCCCAATTCGCTGCGCGGCCGCGACAAGGCGCCCGGCATCGCCATCAATGTCAACGTCAACGCCAATCCGCTCTCCGACAAGCAGTTCGACGTCAATTTGACGCTGAACGCCAAGGCCTCCTTCGATCAGGAAGTGCTGTTCAACGTCGAGCTGGTCTATGGCGGCGTCTTCGCCATTTCGGGCTTCCCGCAGGAGCACATGCTGCCGATCCTGTTCATCGAATGCCCGCGCCTGCTGTTCCCCTTCGCCCGCCAGATCATCGCCGAGGCGACCCGCAATGGCGGCTTCCCGCCGCTGATGCTCGACCCGATCGATTTCGCGCAGATGTTCCAGCAGAAGATGGCCGAAGACCAGGCCGCCGCTTCGAAGACCCAGGTCAGCTGATTTCAACCTGAACGGACGTTTTGAAAAACCCGGCTTCGCGCCGGGTTTTTTGTTGCGCGCCTCTATGTTGCTATGCTGGCGGGCCAGCGCCCCCCTCTGTCCTGCCGGACATCTCCCCCTCAAGGGGGGAGATTGGCAGCTCCGGCGCGACGCTCATTTCTGCAACGTTGGAGATTGGCGAAACCAGAAACGACATCCGATCTCCCCCCTTGAGGGGGAGATGTCCGGCAGGACAGAGGGGGGCGCCGTAGAACTCGACGTCGGACACCCCCTGCGGAGCACCGCATAACTCCTGCGGATTCCAGAACACTCCCTAGCGTCACCCAGCCCTATCATTCCCCCAGCAAATGGCGCCCCGGCGGTCGCGGCCCCCGCGTTGGCGACCGACCGGAACGCTCAACAACAGGGGAACGACGATGAAATTCATGCTGACCGACCGCAAGCTGCATCCGCAAGCCGGGCCCGTCGCCGACGATTTCAGGAAGGGCGGCATCAACCGCCGCGAATATTTTGCACTGATGGCCGGCCTCGGCGTCAGCGCCGCCGGTGCGCTGGCGCTCGGCGGTCTCACCGCCAGCCCAGTCCGTGCGGCCGAGCCGAAGAAGGGCGGCACCTTGCGTGTCGCCATGAACGTCAAGGGTTTCAAGGACCCGCGCACCTTCGACGGCGTGGAAATGTCGAATGTCGCCCGCCACTGCAACGAATATCTGGTGCGCTGGAACACCGATTTCTCGTTCGAGCCCTGGCTGCTCGAAAAGTGGGAGATGAGCGACGATGCCAGGACGCTGACGCTGCATGTGCGCAAGGGCGTCACCTGGTCGAACGGCGACGCCTTCAACGCCGACGATGTCGTCCACAACCTCACCCGCTGGTGCGAGGCCGGTGTCGCCGGCAATTCGGTCGCCGCGCGCATGGGCGCGCTGGTCAATGCCGACACCAAGAAGGTGGTCGATGGCGGCATCGAGAAGGTCGACGACTTCACCATCAAGCTCAACCTGCCCAAATCAGACATTTCGCTGATCGCCGGCATGGCCGACTATCCGGCGCTGATCATGCACCGCTCCTATGATGGCGACGGCGATCCGATGAAGGCGCTGGCCATCACCACCGGCCCCTGCGAGCTGGTGAGCTGGGATGCCGAGACCGGCGCCGAGGTGAAGCGCAAGGACAAGCCCTGGTGGAAGGGCGAATTCTGGCTCGACGGCATCAAATGGGTCGACTACGGCTCCGACCCCAACGCCATGCTGTCGGCGTTCGAATCCGGCGAGATCGACACCGACCACGAAACCGCCTCCGACGCCGTCTCGCAGACCGACCAGATGGGGCTCAAGAATTCCGAGATCGCCACCGGCTCCACCATTGTCGCCCGCTTCAATGTCGGGAACGCGCCCTATGAGGACGTCAAGCTGCGCCGCGCCGCCCAGCTCGCCGTCGACAATTCCGCCGTGCTGAAGCTCGGCCTCGACGGGCGCGGCAAACCCGCCGACAACCACCATGTCGGCCCCATGCACCCCGAATATGCCGATATCGGCCCCGCCAAGCGCGACGTGGAGGCGGCCAAGAAGCTGCTGGCGGACTCCGGCAAGGCGGACCATGAATACGACCTCATCTCGGTCGACGTCGAATGGCAAAAGAGCACCGGCGACGCGATCGCCGCGCAGATGCGCGAGGCCGGGCTGAAGATAAAGCGCACCGTGCTGCCAGCCGCCACCTTCTGGAACGACTGGAGCAAATATCCCTTTTCCTGCACCGAATGGCTCGGCCGCCCGCTCGGCGTCCAGGTGCTGGCGCTCGCCTACAAGTCGGGCGCCGCCTGGAACGAAAGCGCCTATGCCGACAAGGAGTTCGACGAGCTGCTCGACAAGGCGCTGGCCACTCCGGACGCCAAGGCGCGCAAGGAGATCATGGCCGGCATCGAGAAGAATTTGCGCGATTCAGGCATCATCATCCAACCCTACTGGCGCTCGGTCTACCGCACCTACCGCAAGGGCGTCGAAGGCTGCGAACAGCACCAGGCGCTGGAACAGCATTTCGAAAAGGTGTGGATCGAGTCTTAGCATCGAAGACCATTCCAGTTCGCGCCTGCTGGCGCCCGGGCCGCCTGATTGCCGCTGTTGCGATGGCGGCGCCAGCCGCCATATCGCTGCGCCGAAAACGGCGCGATCACAGCGAAAATGTTGCTGGAGCTGCGGATCTCGCGTGAACATCGGGGGAGCTGTCGAAGGGGTGCCGCCCGGACTTTGCCGACTACATTTGGCCCAGTCACCGATTGGGGAAATGGCCGGCGCGATGCCGTTGTGACAATTGCCTGAGCCCCGCGCCGGCCACCCAGCGACCTTGTTCAGGTCCGCCGCCCGATTTGTGTACCGGTCCGATATTGCACGAGCAACCGAGCCGGGAACTTGGTACGGTTTCGTACCGTCGTGTTGGATTGATCTTGGGAGAGCGCTCGACGGCGCGGGCGGTGAAGCGCGTTCTTCCCTTCCCCCCTTGTGGGGGAAGGTGGATTGCCGCGAAGCGGCAAGACGGATGAGGGGTGTTCCAGCTTGGCGATACGTCAACGGTAGTGCCCTGAAGCAAGCAGAACTTTTACCGCCTCACTCCGCTGGAGCACCCCTCATCCGTCTCGGCGCTGCGCGCCGATCCACCTTCCCCCACAAGGGGGGAAGGAAGGCGCGTCGGCGCCCTACTTGATATGTTGCGTCAGCCGCCTGAAGCGCTCATCGCTCGAATAGCCGGCGGCAGCGCGGGGAAGCCCGAAGGCCTCCTGCGGACTCCATCACCCACACGGTTGCGAGATCGGACAGGCGATGGCCGTCACGGCCGAGAGCTTCTCGCGCTTGTTCAGCGACGGC
>NZ_JAIUIQ010000064.1:0-28678 GCF_020165735.1 Mesorhizobium sp. B283B1A | reverse complement strand
AACCTCTGCAGACGATAAGTGACAAAACTGTTCGCGATGTCCTCGCACACCTGTTCGCGATGTCCCCGGTCCAAACAGGGGGGAGATCGGCTGTATCGCCCTCACCGATCTATCCTTGTCGACAGGATGATCGACGACGAGGTCCGCTCGACACCGTCCATGGCGCCGATCTGGTCGAGCAAGGCGTCGAGGTCGCGGATCGACGGCGCGTCGACGATGACGATCATGTCGAAATTGCCGCTGACGGAATGCAGCGTCCTGACAGGCGGCAATGCCTGCAGGGCCCGCACCACCTTGTTGGCGAGCTTCGGCGTCACGGTGAGCAGCACATGCGCCTTGACCAGCCCCTGCTCATAGTCGGCGGAGAGCTTGACGCCGTAGCCGGCGATGATGCCGCGCTGCTCCAGCCGCTCGATCCGGCTCTGCACAGTGGTGCGCGACACGCCTAGCTGGCGCGCCAGTTCGGCGGTCGAGGCGCGGGCGTTGGCGCGCAGCAGGGAAAGCAGGGCCTGTTCGGCTTCACTGAGCATTTCGACGAATCCCTTCGGCAATTCAGCTAAAGATAGGTTTCACTCTGCCAGATTCCACGCTTCCTTTCGACAGGCAAGCTGCGATCCTGGTCCCACAATCAGTTCGAGGGATCAGTCATGAAGAAAATAATTGTCGTCGGCGCCGGCAAGATCGGCTCGACCATTGCCGAGATGCTCGCCGTAACGGGCGAGTACCACGTCACCCTCGTCGACCGCTCGGCGGCGCAGCTCGCAGCGGCCGAAGTGCCCGATGGCGTCGAGACGCTCGAACTCGACATCGCTGCAACAGGCACGCTCGAAGCAGCGCTCGCCGGCAAGTTCGCGGTGCTGAGCGCGGCACCCTTCCATCTCACCACGCGGATCGCCGAAGCGGCGGCCGGTGCCGGTGTGCACTATCTCGACCTGACTGAAGACGTCGTCTCGACCCGCCGCGTCAAGGAGCTGGCGCGCTCGGGCAAGAGCGCCTTCATTCCGCAATGCGGGCTGGCGCCAGGCTTCATCTCGATCGTCGCCAACGATCTCGCCAGCCGCTTCGACACGCTGGAAAGCGTGCGCATGCGCGTCGGCGCGCTGCCGCAATACCCGTCCAACGCGCTGAACTACAATCTCACCTGGAGCACCGACGGCGTCATCAACGAATATTGCGAGCCGTGCGAGGCGATCGTCGAGGGCGAGCTGGTGGAAGTGCCGCCGCTGGAGGAGCGCGAGGAGTTCTCGCTCGACGGCGTCACCTACGAGGCGTTCAACACCTCGGGCGGGCTCGGCACGCTGGCCGAGACGCTGAAGGGCAAGGTGCGCACGCTGAACTACCGCACCATCCGCTATCCCGGCCACGCCGCGATCATGAAGGCGCTGCTCAACGACCTTGGGCTCCGCCACCGCCGCGAGGTGCTGAAGGACATTTTCGAGAGCGCCCTGCCGGCGACGCTGCAGGACGTGGTGATCGTCTTCGTCACCGTTTCCGGCCGCAAGAACGGCCGCCTGCTGCAGGAAACCTACGCCAACAAGATCTATTCGAAGCGGATCGGCAGCGTGGTGCGCAGCGCCATCCAGATCACCACCGCATCCGGCATCTGCGCCGTGCTCGACATGCTGGCCGACGGCAGCCTGCCGGCAACCGGCTTCGTCAAGCAGGAAGAGATCGCGTTGGACGCATTTCTAGCCAACCGCTTCGGCCGCGCCTACGCCCAGCACGAGATGGTGAGCCGGCTAGCGAGCTGAGGTTTACACCCTCCCCCTTGTGGGGAGGGTCGGCTCGCAGTAGGAGCGAAGCGGAGATTGCGAGACGGGGTGGGCGGAGCGCTGACGCCGGCGAGGACCCCCACCCCGCTCCGCTTCGCGGATCGACCCTCCCCACAAGGAGGAGGGTGAAGTGCCCTCAAATATGCAGCGCGTGCCCTAGCGCCTTGAGCGCCGCTTCCTGGAATCCCTCACCCTGCGTCGGATGGGCATGGATCGTGCCGGCGATGTCCTCCAGCCGCGCGCCCATCTCCAGCGCCAGCCCAAAAGCCGCCGACAGTTCCGACACGCCTTGCCCGACCGCCTGGATGCCGAGCACCAGATGATTGTCGGCGCGCGCGACGACGCGAACGAACCCATCCTCGCCCATCTTCGTCATCGCCCGCCCATTGGCGGCGAACGGGAACAGGCCGATCTTGATCTCGCCGCCGAGCGCCTTCGCCTCCTCCGGCGACAGACCGGCTGTCACCAGCTCCGGATCGGTGAAGCAGACGGCGGGGATCGAGCGCTTGTCCCAGCTGCGCTTGTGGCCGGCGACGATCTCGGCGACCATTTCGCCTTGCGCCATCGCCCGATGCGCCAGCATCGGTTCGCCGGTGACGTCGCCGATGGCGAAGATGCCGCGCATCGAGCTGCGGCACTGGTCGTCGATGCGGATGAATTTCCCGGCCATGTCGAGGTCGATCTGGTCGAGCCCCCAGCCTTCGGTCACCGGCTTGCGGCCGACCGTGACCAGGATCTTGTCGGCGGCAATTTTGGCGCTCTTGCCGTCCGCGGTCTCCACCAGCAGCGCATCGCCTTTGACGCCCTTGGCCTTGGCGCCCAGCATCACTTCGACGCCGAGCTGGGCGAGCCGTTTCACGACAGGCCGGGTGAGTTCGGCATCATACTGCGCCAGCACGCGCGGCAAGGCCTCGACCACGGTCACCGCCGCGCCCATCTTGGCAAAGGCCATGCCGAGTTCCAGCCCGATATAACCGCCGCCGACCACCGCGAGCCTCTTCGGCACCTCGCTTAAAGCCAGCGCTTCGGTCGATGAAATCACCGGCCCGCCGAAAGGCAGGAACGGCAATTCGACCGGCGCCGAGCCCGTCGCGATGACGATCGCCTCGGCGCGGATCACCTGTACGCCGGTCTCGGTCTCGACCGCGACCGTCTTGCCGTCACGGAATGTCGCCCAGCCATGCACGGTCTTCACGCCGGCCTTCTTGAGCAGGCCGGCAACGCCGCTGTTGAGCCGGCTCACAATGCCGTCCTTCCAGGCGACGGTTTTGCCGAGGTCAAGCGTAGGCGTGGCGACCGAAATACCGAGCGGGCTCTTACCGCCGGCCATGTGCGCGACCTTCTCGAACTCTTCCGCCGCATGGATCAGCGCCTTCGACGGAATGCAGCCGACATTGAGACAGGTGCCGCCCGGCTTGCCGGCCTCGACGATCACCGTATCGACGCCGAGCTGACCGGCACGGATGGCTGAGACATAGCCGCCCGGACCGGCGCCGATGACGAGCAGCTTGCAGGAGATTTCTTTCATCTTGGCTGTCCTTTCGGCGAACGCCACGGCGCGCCTTCCCTTCTCCCCTTGTGGGAGAAGGTGGATCGGCGCTTTAGCGCCGAGACGGATGAGGGGTGTTCCAGCGGAGTGAGGCGTTGGCGTTTCAGCGAAGTGAGACGTCTGCGTTCCCTGGAACATCCCTCATCCGTCGCCTTCGGCGCCACCTTCTCCCACAAGGGGAGAAGGGGGAGCCTGGATCCCGACGCTTCGTGCTTCGCGATCAACATCCCCCTCAATCCACGAAAATCAGCGCTGGCGTTTCCAGCAGCGCCTTGATCCGCTGGATGAACACCGCCGCGTCCCAGCCGTCGATCACCCGATGGTCGAAGCTCGACGACAGGTTCATCATCTTGCGCGGGATGAACTGGGTGCCGTCCCACACCGGCCGCACCATCATCTTGTTGACGCCGATGATCGCCACTTCGGGATGGTTGATGACCGGCGTCGTCACGACGCCGCCCATGGCGCCCAATGAGGTGATGGTTATGGTCGAGCCGGACAACTCGTCGCGGCTCGCAGTACCCGACTTGGCCGCTTCGGCAAGCCTGACGACCTCGGCGCCGCAATCCCAGATGTCGCGCGCCTCGGCATGCTTGACCACCGGCACCACCAGGCCCGACGGCGTCTGCGCGGCGATGCCGATGTGGATGCCGCCATGCTGGTGGATGATGCCGGCCTCGTCGTCGAACAGCGAATTGAGCTGGGGCTGCTCCGATATCGCCTTGACCATCGCCCGCATCAGGAATGGCAGCAGCGTCAGCTTGGGCCTCTCCGCCGCCCCCTTGGCGGAACGCTTCTCCTTGTTGAGCGCGGCGCGCAATTCCTCCAGCGCGGTGACGTCGATCTCCTCGACATAGGTGATGTGCGGGATGCGCGACTTGGACAGCGACATCTTCTCGGCGATCTTGCGCCGCAAGCCCACCACCTTGATGTCCTCGACCGCGTCGTTGCGGGAGAGGCCCGATGCCTTGGCGACCTGCGCCCCGCGCGTCAGGAACGCCTCGATGTCCTCATGGCCGATGCGGCCGGCCGGGCCTGTTCCCGCGACCTGCCTGAGATCGATGCCGGCCTCTTTCGCGCGCAGGCGAACAGCTGGCGATGCCAACGGCTTTTCACCTTCCGGACGCGGCGCGCCGGAGACGGATATCTTTGCTGAACTTTTTGATGCGGCCGCGGCGGGTTTCGCCTCCGGAACACTGGCCTTCGACTGAGCTTTCGTGGTCGGCGCGGCGCTCTCGGGCTTCGGCGTCGGAAGCTTTGCCGGAGGCTCGGCGGCCACCGGCTCGACGTTGGCGCCGCCCTGCGGCCTCACATTGCCCTCGCCTGCCACTTGCAGCCGCACGATCGGAGAACCGATCGCCACCGTGTCGCCGATCTCGGCGCCCAGCCACAGTATCTTGCCATCGACGGGCGATGGAATCTCGACCGTCGCCTTGTCGGTCATGACGGCGGCGAGCACGGTGTCCTCGCGCACGATGTCGCCGACCTTGACATGCCATTCGACAAGTTCGGCCTCGGCGACGCCCTCGCCGACATCGGGCAGCTTGATGATGTGTTCGCCCATCCTAAGCTCCCATCGTTTCAATAAGGGCTCGGCCGACCCGCACCGGTCCGGGGAAATAGTCCCATTCCTGCGCATGCGGATAGGGCGTGTCCCAGCCGGCGACGCGGGCCACCGGCGCTTCCAGATGGTAGAAGCAGTTTTCCTGCACCAGCGCCGACAGCTCGGCGCCGAAGCCGGAGGTCAGCGTCGCTTCATGCACGATGACGCAGCGCCCGGTCTTCTTGACCGAGGCCACGATCGTGTCGAGATCGAGCGGCAAGAGCGTCCTCAGGTCGATGATCTCGGCATCGATGCCGGTCTCCTCGGCCGCCGCCTGCGCGACATAGACCATGGTGCCGTAGGCGAGCACCGTGACCGCCGAGCCCGCCCTGCGGATCGCCGCCTTGCCGAGCGGCACGGTATAATGGCCGTCGGCGACCTCGCCGAGCTCATGCTTCGACCACGGCGTCACCGGCCGGTCGTGATGGCCGTCGAAGGGGCCGTTGTAGAGCCGCTTCGGCTCGAGGAAGATCACCGGATCGGGATCCTCGATCGCCGCGATCAGCAGCCCCTTGGCGTCATGCGGGTTGGACGGCACCACCGTCTTCAGGCCGGACACATGGGTGAACAGCGCTTCCGGACTCTGGCTGTGCGTCTGGCCGCCGAAAATGCCGCCGCCGGTCGGCATGCGCACCACGATCGGGCAGGTGAAGTCGCCATTCGAGCGATAGCGCAGTCTGGCAGCTTCCTGGGTCAGCTGGTCGTAAGCCGGATACATGTAGTCGGCAAACTGTATTTCCACGCATGGCTTCAGCCCATACGCGGCCATGCCGATGGCCGAGCCGACAATGCCGGATTCGTTGATTGGCGCGTCGAAGCAGCGGCTCTTGCCGTATTTGGCCTGCAGGCCCTGCGTACACCGGAAGACGCCGCCGAAGAAGCCGACGTCCTCGCCGAATACGACGACCTTGTCGTCGCGCCCCATCGACACATCCATGGCATCACGGATCGCCTCGATCATGGTCCGCCTTGGCATGACTTCAGACCCCCGCCTGCTGGCGCTGGCGCCGGAGATGCGGCGGCATTTCGGCGTAGAGCCCTTCGAACATGTCGCGCGTCGACGGCTTGCCGCCGGCATGCAGCGTGCCGTGGCTTTCGGCCTCCTTCTGCGCCGCGATCACCGTGTCGAGGATTTCCGCCTCGGCCTGCGCGTGCCGTTCATCCGACCAGACACCGAGCCGGATCAGGTGGTTCTTCAGCCGCACGATCGGGTCGCCGAGCGGCCACGCGTCGGATTCGGTCTTCGGCCTATAGGCGGAAGGATCGTCCGAGCTCGAATGGGCTCCGGCGCGGTAGGTGACATATTCGACCAGCGTCGGCCCAAGATTGCCGCGCGCCCGCTCCGCCGCCCATTTGGCCACGGCATGGACGGCGAGATAGTCGTTGCCGTCGACGCGCAGCGACGGGATACCGAAGCCGAGGCCGCGCGCGGCAAAGGTGCCCGAGCCGCCGCGCGCAATGCCCTGGAAGGTCGAGATCGCCCACTGGTTGTTGACCACATTGAGCACGACCGGCGCCTTGTAGGTGGAGGCGAACACCAGTGCGGAGTGGAAGTCGGACTCCGCCGTCGAGCCGTCGCCGATCCAGGCGGCGGCGATCTTGGAATCGTTCGAGATCGCCGAAGCCATCGCCCAGCCGACCGCCTGGATATACTGCGTCGCCAGATTGCCGGAGATCGAGAAGAAGCCGTGCTCCTTCGAGGAATACATGATCGGCAATTGCCGGCCCTTCAGAGGATCGGCCTCGTTGGAATAGATCTGGTTCATCATGGTGACCATTGGATAGCCGTCGGCGATGAGCAGGCCGGCCTGCCGATAGGTCGGGAAGTTCATGTCGCCCGGCGATAGCGCCTTGCGGAAGGCGCAGCTCACCGCCTCTTCGCCGAGATGCTGCATGTAGAAGGACGTCTTGCCCTGCCGCTGCGCCATCTGCATGCGCGCGTCGAAGGTCCTGAGCGTCATCATGTGACGCAGGCCCTCAAGCAGCTCCTCATTGGTGAGCAGCCCGGCCCACGGCCCGACCGCTTCGCCATCGCGGTTCAGCACGCGGATGATTGAGAAGGCCATGTCGCGGATGCTGCGCGGATCGACGTCGATATCGGGGCGCGGCACCGAACCGGCCGATGCAATGGTCACATTGGAGAAATCAGGCGTACCGCCCGGCCGCACTTCCGGCTCGGGAACATGGAACCGCAACATCCCAGCATCGGTCATGACCTTTGTCCTCCAATGTTGCCTAGTGCCGATATTTGCACATCCGCGCCGCCAGACCAGTGCGAATTCGCTTGGGCAGGCCTCGCGCATCGGACCGGCCACGCCGGCCGATCCAGCCTCCCGCGCACAAGATGTAGACAAGATGTAGATATGTCCGCGAAATTTCTTGTCGATGTTGGGCGGCGGTGCGCAATTTGGCGCAAGCTTGGGCGGGGTTTGTCGGAAGATAAGGCGATTGGCCGGCAAGCTCGCGCGGTCTCCCCTTCTCCCCTTGCGGGAGAAGGTGTCGCCGAAGGCGACGGATGAGGGGTGCTCCAGGGAACGCCAACGCCTCACTTCGCTGGAACACCCCTCATCCGTCTCGGCGCTGCGCGCCGATCCACCTTCTCCCGCAAGGGGAGAAGGAAAGGAGCAGCCGCACCGAAGGCCGTTCACTCGGCCCCCGCATCATGCTAACCCACCCTTCATGGCACAGAAGAAAGCTTTCGAGGTCGATACCTGGCTCGCGCGGCCTGATCCGCGCGTCTCGATCGTCCTGCTTTACGGCCCCGATCGCGGCCTCGTCTCCGAGCGCGCGAAGGCCTTTGCCGCAAAGACCGGCCTGCCGCTCGACGATCCCTTCTCGGTGGTCCGGCTCGAGGGTTCGGAGGTCGATCGCGACGAGGGCCGGCTGCTCGACGAGGCCCGCACCGTGCCGATGTTTTCCGACCGCCGCCTGCTCTGGGTTCGCAACGCCAGCGGCCAGAAGGCGCTGGCCGACGATGTCAAGGCGCTGGCGGCGGAGCCCGCGCGTGACGCGATCATCCTCATCGAGGCCGGCGATCTGAAGAAAGGCGTCGGGCTGCGCGCCGTGGTCGAGGCCGCCGACATTGCCATGGCGCTTCCCTGCTATTCCGATGAGGCGCGCGACATCGACACGGTCATCGATGACGAGCTGCGCAAGGCCGGCATGTCGATGACGCTGGAGGCGAGGCAGGCGCTGCGCCGCAATCTCGGCGGCGACCGGCTGGCCTCGCGCGGCGAGATCGAGAAGCTTATTCTTTACGCCCATGGCCAGAAGGAAATCGGGCTCGAAGAGGTCCGCGCCATGTCCGGCGACGTGTCGGGCGCTTCGTTCGACGACGCGGTTGACGCGCTGCTCGAAGGCAAGGTCGGCGACTTCGACACCGCCTTCACCCGCCACTGCCAGTCCGGCGGACAGCCTTTCCTGGTGCTGTCCTCGGCCATGCGCCAGCTGCAGCAGATCCAGGTGATGCGTGGCCAGATGGAGCAAGGCGGTCGCAACGCGGCCTCGGTCGTCGCCGGCGCCCGCCCGCCGGTTTTCTTCTCGCGGCGCAAGCTGGTCGAGAAGGCGCTGGAGCGCTGGAGCAGCGACGCGCTTGGCCGTGCATTGACCCGGTTGCAGACGGCAGTATTGCAGACGCGCCGGCGGCCGGATCTTTCGGTGGCGCTGGCAAGACAGGCGTTGCTGGGGATTGCGGTGGAGAGCGCGAGGCTGGGGCAGCGCGGCTAATCTCCCCCATCGAGGGGGAGATGTCGCCGAAAGCGACAGAGGGGGTCGGCACGACCGGACGCCGACCTCTTCTTCCCCTTCAGCAGGACGCCGGCGCTTGATGGAGACGACCCCCCTCTGGCCTGCCGGCCATCTCCCCCTCAACGAGGGAGATTGGCAGCCTCGCCGATTTCGCCAATCATCGACGCTGAAAAAGAGAAGGGCTGGCGTCGCCAGCCCACGCCGAATCCCGAAGGTAATTCGCCGACTAACTACCGCTCCTGCTTCAACCGGCGGCACAGCTCGTCCAGCTGCTCCAGCGACCGATACGAAACCCGCAACTCGCCGCCCTTGCCCTTGTGATCGATGGCCACGATCATGCCGAGCGTGTCGGTCATCAGCTTTTCCAGCGCCAGCGTGTCGGCGTCCTTTTCCGGCGCGCCCTGCGGCTGCTTCGGCTTGGCCGGGGCGGGGCCGGCCGGCATCTGCGCCAGCGCCTCGGCCTGGCGCACCGACAGGCCTTCCTCGACGATTCGCTTGGCGAGACCGGCCGGATCCTCCGCCGTCACCAGGGTGCGGGCATGGCCCGCCGACAGCGCGCCATCGACCAGCATGTCGCGGATCACATCCGGCAGCTTCAACAGCCGCAGCGTGTTGGCGACGTGGCTGCGGCTCTTGCCGATGACATTGCCGAGGTCGGCCTGGGTGTAGCCATGCTCGTCGATCAGTTGCTGATAGCCCTGCGCTTCCTCGACCGCGTTGAGGTCGGCGCGCTGGACGTTCTCGATGATCGCCAGCTCGAGCGCGGTGCGGTCGTTGACCTCGCGGATGATGACCGGGATCTCCGTCAGACCGGCGCGCTGCGCCGCCCGCCAGCGCCGCTCGCCGGCGATGATCTCGTAGCGGCCAGCCTGGGTCGGCGACGGCCGCGCCACCACCGGCTGCACCACGCCATGTTCGCGGATCGACTGGGCGAGATCGGTCAGCTCGGCATCGCCAAAATGCCGGCGCGGATTTTTCGGGTTCGGGCTGATGAACTCGATCGGCACCTTGCCGTCGGCGCTCATACCAGGTTTCTCGGGTGCGGCCGGCCGGTCGATTTCGCCGATCAGTGCTGCCAGCCCACGGCCCAGTCTCTTTCTCGAAAGGTCTTCGCTCATTTTTATTCCAAGTCTTCTTTATTCAAGTCTCAAGATCGTTTCGGTATCGAATCGGCTGTTGATCCTGCATCCGGCCTAATCAAGCGGCACGCAATTTGCGCTCCCGGCGGATCACTTCCGAGGCCAGTTGCAAATAGGCCTGGCTGCCGGAGCACTTCAAATCGTAAAGGATCGCCGGCTTGCCGTAGGACGGCGCCTCGGACACCCGCACATTGCGCGGAATGATGGTCTCATAGACCTTGTCGCCCATATGCTGCCGCACGTCCTGCACCACCTGGTTGGCGAGATTGTTGCGGCCGTCATACATGGTCAGCACGATACCCTGGATGGTGAGCTCCGGATTGATCGAGCGGCGGACCTGCTCGACGGTTTCCAGCAACTGGCTGAGGCCTTCGAGCGCGAAAAACTCGCATTGCAGCGGCACGAGAACAGAATCGGCCGCGGCCATCGAATTCAAAGTCAAAAGATTGAGCGACGGCGGGCAGTCGATCAGCACATAGCCGAACGGCGCTCCGCGCTCGGTCGCGGCGCGCAGCGCGTTGCGCAGCTTGAGCACCCGGTCGGGCGCCGAGGCGATCTCCATTTCGATGCCGAGCAAGTCGAGCGTCGACGGCACGATCGACAGGCCTGGCACCGCGGTCGGGATGGCCGCTTCTTCCAGCTCCAGCTCGCCGGTCAGCACGTCATAGGACGACACCGTCCGGTCCTTGCGGTCGATGCCGAGGCCGGTGCTGGCGTTGCCTTGCGGATCGAGGTCGACGATCAGCACCTTTTCGCCGATCGCCGCCAGCGCGGTGGCGAGGTTGATTGCGGTGGTGGTCTTGCCGACACCGCCCTTCTGGTTGGCTACGGTGATGATTCGGGGGCCGTTCTTCATCATGGATTTATGCCAGAAATTCATTTTTCGGGTCGCCAATGGCTCGACAAGTCTAGATCAGACAAGTCGCAGGTCGGACAGTTCGAGGATGACGCCATGCGGGTCGGTCACACTGGGATGTTCTACCAGATCGAAGGCCCATCGGTTAACGCTTTCTTGCACTTCGGCGCGATAATCCCGGCCTTTGTGGAACAGGCCGCGCGCGCCTGTCGTCAGCCAGGGCGCCGACAGATCCAGTAGCGTCGGCAGCGAGGCCAGGGCCCGGGCCGTGACGATTTGCGGTGCTGAAACAAGCGCATGGCTTTCGTCGATGCGGCGGGCCACGACACGGGCAGGCAGGCTGAACTGACCGACCACGGCCTGCAGGAACGACGCCTTCTTGCGGTTGCTTTCCACCAAATCGATGCTGCCGCCGTCGCGCTCGGCGAGCAGGAAAGCCATGACCAGGCCGGGAAATCCGCCGCCCGAGCCGATGTCAACCCAGCGCTTGGCATCAGGCTCCAGCCGCGCCAACTGCGCGCTGTCCAGGATGTGACGCTGCCAGACATCGCCCGATGTCGACTGCGCCACCAGATTGATGCTGCGGTTCCATTTCTGGAACATCTCTTCGAACGCCACCAGGCGACCGAATGTTTCACGTGAAACCGGACCGGCCGCGTCCTGCAGGCTCCCTAAGGAAAAAGAGCTCACGCAACAACTCTTCGTTCGCTCTGCGGCCTCTGTGCGGCCTCATGGTGCCGGACATGGGCGACGATGATCGCCAGCGCCGCCGGCGTCATGCCTTCCATGCGCTGCGCGTCGGCAATGGAACGCGGCCGCCGCGCTTGCATCTTTTGCTTCAATTCATTGGACAGTCCGGGCACTCCGGCGAAATCGACGGTCTCCGGGATCAGCCGGCTCTCCTCATGGCGGATCTGCGCGACATCCGCCTTCTGCCGATCGAGATAGACAGAATATTTCGCCTCCGTTTCGAGGCGCTCCGCCGTCTTGGCGTCGATCGCGCCAAATCCCGGCTCGACCCTGGCCAGCCAGGCCACATCGACCCCGGGATAGGCCAGCAGCTCATAGCCGGACCGGCGCACGCCATCCCTGTTGATCTCCAGCCCGTGCCGCGCTGCCTCATTGGGGGTCATCGTCAGCGTCGTCGCCAGCGCCCGCGCCTCATCGAGCCGCCGCATGACGTCGCTATAGCGCTGCATCCGTTGCGCCGAAGCAATTCCCAGCTTCGCAGCGAGAGGCGTCAGCCGCTCATCGGCATTGTCGGCGCGCAGCGACAGCCGGAATTCGGCGCGCGAGGTGAACATCCGGTAGGGTTCGCTGATGCCGCGGCTGGTCAGGTCGTCGACCATGACGCCGATATAGGCCTCGGTGCGGCTGAGCACGATCTGCTCGCCGCCCGACGCGCGACGCGCCGCGTTGAGCCCCGCAAGCAAGCCCTGGCCCGCGGCTTCCTCATAGCCGGTCGTGCCGTTGATCTGCCCCGCCAGGAACAGCCCGGTGACACGCTTCGTCTCCAACGTCTGACTGAGCTCGCGCGGATCGACATGATCATATTCGATGGCATAGCCGGGCTGCAGCATGACAGCCCGCTCCAGCCCGGGAATGGTCTTCAGGATGTCGAGCTGCACATCCTCCGGCAGCGAGGTCGAGATGCCATTGGGATAAACGGTATCGTCGTCGAGCCCTTCCGGCTCAAGGAAAATCTGGTGGCCGTCGCGGTCGCCGAACTTGACGATCTTGTCCTCGATCGACGGGCAATAGCGCGGTCCCACGCCTTCGATCGAACCGGAATACATGGCCGAGCGGCCGAGATTGACGCGGATCAGCTCATGCGTGGCCGTGGTCGTGCGGGTGATGCCGCAATCGATCTGCGGCGTCTCGATGCGATCGGTCATCAGCGAGAACGGCACGGGATCCTCGTCCGCCGCCTGGCTCTCCAGCGACGCCCAATCGATGGTCTTCCCGTCCAGCCGCGGCGGCGTGCCGGTCTTCAGGCGGCCGAGCGCGAAGCCCACGCGGCTCATAGTCGCCGACAGGCCCAAGCTCGCCTGCTCGTTCATGCGGCCGGCGACAATCTTCTTCTCGCCGATGTGAATGAGCCCGCGCAGAAAGGTTCCGGTGGTCAGCACCACGGCACCGCAGGCAAGTCGTCTTCCATTGGCCAGGAGCACAGCCGCGATCCGCCCCTTTTCGATCTCGAAGTCGAGCACTTCGGCCTCGATCACGTCGAGATCGTTCTGCTGCCGAATCGCTTCCTGCATGGCAAGGCGATAGAGCTTCCTGTCAGCCTGTGTGCGCGGCCCGCGCACCGCCGGGCCCTTGCGGCGGTTGAGCAAGCGAAACTGGATGCCCGCCGCATCCGCTACCCGGCCCATCAGCCCGTCCATGGCGTCGATCTCGCGGACGAGGTGGCCCTTGCCGAGCCCGCCGATCGCCGGATTGCAGGACATCACGCCGATCGTGTCGAAGCGCAGCGTCACCAGCGCCGTCCGGGCGCCGACGCGCGCGGCAGCACTGGCCGCCTCGCAACCCGCATGGCCGCCGCCCACCACAACCACATCATAGTGATCGGTCATTTCCAAATCCTGGACTCGAATAGAATGCAGGGACACATGTCCCCGCAAGGTCAAGCTGTCAAGAAGACTTCGCGGCAAGTTTCACGTGAAACAGGAGTGGAATGCACGTCCGGCGATGTTTCACGTGAATCATGGCTGTTGCACCTGTCCACGTGAGTCACGACGCTCAAAACATCGTCATCCACGGGCGGAGCAGCCGCGAAGCGGCGCGGAGACCCGAGGATGACGAAGACAGGAGGGCTTCCCGGCCAAGCAATTGTTTCACGTGAGTCATTTTCCGATGCAGAACTGCGAGAAGATGACGTCGAGCATATCCTCGACGTGGATAGCTCCGACAATTCGGCCCAGTTGATCAGCGGCCAACCGCAGTTCCTCGGCACGCAGCTCCTGGCCGGCAACGTCGCCGTCTACAGCGTGAACCAGATGGCGCTTCGCTTCGCCGAGCAGTTCGACATGGCGCAGCCGCGACGGCAGCACATCGCCAAAATTGCCAGCCGCATCCGCGGCGCGCCGACCGATCTCCGCCAGCAACGCATCGACACCGGCCCCGCTGACGACGGAAATGACGAGATCATACCGGTGGCCCGCTTCCGCGGACGCCTGTGCATCCAGCAAATCGAGCTTGGTTCCGACGCGCAATGCCGGGACTGTTGCGGACAACGGCCCGATATCCCCGGGGTCTGCTACGTCTTCCAACACCAGCAGGAGATCGGCGCGGGCGGCCTTCGCCCTCGCCCGCTCGATGCCGATCGCCTCGACTTTGCCTGCCGCTTCCCGCAGCCCGGCTGTATCCGTCAGCCGGACCCGCAGCCCTCCGAGATCCAGAGCCACTTCGAGCAGATCCCGCGTCGTGCCCGGCTCATCCGTTACAATAGCGGCATCCCGCCGCGACAAGGCGTTGAACAGGCTCGACTTGCCGGCATTGGGCGCACCGAGAATGACGACCTCGAACCCATCGCGAATGATCTCAGCGGCATGGAATCCGGCAATGTGCCGATCGATCTCGTCGATCATTACCCGCACATCAGACCAAACCGTATCCGAAACGGAACCGGGCACATCGTCCTCGTCGGCAAAGTCGATCTCCGCCTCGATCATGGCCCGCGCATGGATCAGCCGCCGACGCCAAGCGAGATAAAGTTCGCTCTGGGCGCCTTCGGCATTGCGGATGGCAAAGCGGCGCTGCGCCTCGGTCTCGGCATTGACCAGATCGGCGAGTGCCTCGGTCTCGACCAGGTCCACCTTGCCGTTCAGGAAGGCGCGGCGCGTGAATTCACCGGGTTCTGCGTGCCTGACGCCGTCGAAACTGCCGATCGTCCGCAACATCCCGGCGACAACGGCGCGTCCGCCATGGACATGGAATTCGGCGACATCCTCGCCGGTGAAGCTGGCCGGACCGGGGAAGAAGACGACCAGTCCGTTGTCCAGCACGGTTCCATCCGGCGCTTTGAACGGGCGCAGGGTCGCCGCGCGCGCCTTAACCATGCCGCCGGCGATCGTTTCGACAACGAATCGAGTCTGCGGACCTGAAATGCGCAGCACCGCGACGCCGGCCGGCAACCGGCCACTCGACAGTGCAATGATGGAATCGACTGAAATCATTTGCCCGCTTTGTTGAACCGCCCTAGCTTCCGCCACACGTTGAGTTTGCCCCGAGTTGCCTGTCGTGACATTGCCCGCGAAAAACCTGCTTGCCGACGAAGCCAGCCCCTATCTGCAGCAACATAGCGGCAATCCCGTCCATTGGCGGGCCTGGTCGCCGGCTTCGCTCGAAGAGGCAAAGGCCCTGGACAGGCCGATCCTGCTCTCCGTCGGCTATGCCGCCTGCCACTGGTGCCATGTCATGGCCCATGAAAGCTTCGAGAATGACGACGTCGCAGCCGTCATGAACCGTCTGTTCGTCAATATCAAGGTCGACCGGGAGGAGCGTCCCGACATCGACCAGATCTACATGGCGGCCTTGTCCTCCATGGGTGAGCAGGGTGGCTGGCCGCTGACCATGTTCCTGACGCCGGACGGCAAGCCGTTCTGGGGCGGCACCTATTTTCCGCGTCAGGCGCGCTATGGCCGTCCGGGCTTCATCCAGGTGATGGAGGCCGTCGACAAGGCCTGGCGCGAGAAGCGGGCAAGCCTGCACCAGAGCGCCGATGGCTTGACCTCCCATGTCGAGGCGCGGCTTTCCGGCACGCATTCCAAGGCATTTCTCGATCGCGACACGCTGTCCGAACTCGCCGGCCGCATCGACGGCATGATCGACCGCGACCTCGGCGGCCTGCGCGGCGCGCCGAAATTCCCCAATGCCCCATTCATGCTCACCCTTTGGCTATCCTGGCTGCGCGACGGCAATTCCGCCCACCGCGAGGACGTGCTCGTCAGCCTCGAACAGATGTTGGCCGGCGGCATCTACGATCATATCGGCGGCGGGCTCAGCCGCTACTCGACCGACGCGGAATGGCTGGTGCCGCATTTCGAGAAGATGCTCTACGACAATGCGGAATTGATCCGCTTCTGCAACTGGGCCTTTGCCGCATCCGGCAATGATTTGTTCCGGCTACGAATCGAAGACACCGTCGACTGGCTGCTGCGCGAAATGCGCGTTGACGGCGGCGCCTTTGCCGCCAGCCTCGATGCCGACAGCGATGGCGAGGAAGGGCTGTTCTACACCTGGAGCAGGGACGAGATAGAAGCCGCCCTCGGCGAAGATTCCGCCTTGTTTTTCAAACATTTCACCCTTTCCAGCCCGCCGGCCTGGGAAGGCAAGCCAATCATCCACCAAACCAGCGACCAGCAGTCCGAGAGCGTGGCCGATCGTGAACAGCTCATCCCGCTCAAGGCGAGGCTTCTCGCCGTGCGCGAAGGGCGCGTCAGGCCAGGCCTCGACGCAAAAACGCTCACCGACTGGAACGGCCTGATGATTGCGGCGCTGGCCGAGGCCGGCCGCTCGCTGGCGCGGCCCGACTGGATCGATGCCGCAGCAAAAGCCTTCGCCCATATCAGCGCCGCCAGCCGCGACGACCGCTTGCCGCATTCGATGCTCGGCGCCCGGAAATTGTTCCCGGCTCTGTCGAGCGATTACGCGGCCATGACCAACGCCGCGATCTCGCTGTTCGAGGCGTCCGGCGATTGGAGCTATATCGACCAGGCCGGACGGTTCGTCGAACAGCTCGACCTCTGGCATGCCGATGCCTCGGGAACAGGCTATTATCTGACCGCTTCGGACAGCACCGACGTGCCGATCCGCATCAGGGGCGATGTCGATGAAGCCATTTCATCAGCCACCAGCCAGATCATCGAGGCGCTGGTCCGGCTCGCCTCCGTCACAGGCGATGTCGACCTGCAGGAGCGTGCCTGGACGATCGCCGAGCATGCCGCCGGCCGCGCCGAGCACCAGGCCTATGGCCAGGCGGGCATCGTCAATGCCTGCGCGCTTGCCATCGAACCGCTGAAACTGGTCATCGTGGACGCGCCGGAGGATCCAAAGCTCGTTCCGGTAGCGAATAGAAGCCCCGACCCGTGGCGCGTCGATATCATCGTGCCGATCGGTACGGCAGCGAATCGACCCTTGCTGCCCGGTGGAATCCTGCCGCCGACCAACAGGCCCGGCGCCTGGCTGTGCACCGGTCAGGTCTGCCTTCCCGCCGTGACCGATCCGGAAGAGCTCGAACGTCTCCTGCGTCGCCGATAGATCAGGTGCCCTCAGCCCGCGACGCCGGAGCCAAAATTACCGTTTCAGTCGGCGCCGCGGCGGGCCGCGACCTGAACAGCAAATCCTTGGCGGCAACCACCGCGCCTATCGTGATGAGCACGCATGCCAGCGCCACCGACCAGTGGAACACGCCGAACCCCGCCAGCAGCAGCACGATCACCGAAAACAGCGGCGCGGCGTAGGACAAGGCGCCGAGGATCATGATGTCCCCGTGCTTGCAGCCATAGTCCCAGGCGTAGAAGCCGGCGCCCAGCGGGATCGCACCGAGGACGAGGATGGCACTCCACTGCGTCGGCGTCTGCGGCCAGACCGTGGTCTCGAGCGTCAGGTGAAGTGCGAAGGCGACCGCCGCAGTGATGAAGCAATAGCCGGCCACGACATCGGTCGGCACCTGGCCGAACCGGCGTGACAGCACCGAATAGCCGGCCCAGATGAAGGCGCAGAACAGCGCTATGACATGGCCCTTCATCACGCCGTTGGCGAGGCCGATAGTGCCGCCCTTGGTGATCACCACGATCGCGCCGGCAAGACCAAGGACAACACCGATAATGTGGTGTACCCGCAGCCTTTCACCCGGCAGGAAGGCGGCGAAAACGACGATCAGCAATGGCCAGAGATAGGCGATCAGGCTGACCTCGACCGGCGGCGCCGACTGGATCGCGAAGAAATAGGCGCAATGGTAGATGCACAGTCCCGCAACCCCTGTCGCCCAGACCGGCCATGGCTGCCGCAGCGACCGGATAGCCCCCGGCCGGAAGATCCAGCTGCTTGCACCGGCGAGCGCCCCAAGCAGGAATGTCATGGCCGCAAGCTGAAAGGGGGGGATCGGCCCCGCCGCAGTCGACAGCAGCGCCAGGAAGGACCAGGTCAGGATGGCCGAAAAGCCGATCAGGGTCGGGATTGTCTTGTTCACGTCGTCGGCACCTGCGAAGTGCTACTCGTCGCATGAAGACGGCGTTGCGTGCTGCCGCATATGGCCATTCGGTATCGGGAATGCGACCTGATCCCGCCAAAGCAAAACCCCATCCCGGTCTCCCGGAATGGGGTTCAATGCCAAAATCCGAACCTTTCGGACCGACCGTTACGTGTTCATCGAATCGAAGAAATCGGCGTTGGTCTTGGTCTGCTTCAGCTTGTCGATGAGGAACTCGATCGCGTCGGTGGTTCCCATCGGCGCCAGGATGCGGCGCAGCACGAAGATCTTTTGCAGGTCGGCGCGCGGCACCAGCAGGTCCTCCTTGCGGGTACCGGACTTGAGGATGTCCATGGCCGGGTAGATGCGTTTGTCGGCGACCTTGCGGTCGAGCTGGATTTCGCAGTTGCCGGTGCCCTTGAACTCTTCGAAGATGACTTCGTCCATGCGGCTGCCGGTGTCGATCAGCGCGGTGGCGATGATGGTCAGCGAGCCGCCTTCCTCGATGTTGCGGGCCGCGCCGAAGAAGCGCTTCGGCCGCTGCAGGGCGTTGGCGTCGACACCGCCGGTCAGCACCTTGCCGGAGGACGGCACCACGGTGTTGTAGGCGCGACCGAGGCGGGTGATGGAATCGAGCAGGATGACGACGTCGCGGCCATGTTCGACCAGGCGCTTGGCCTTTTCGATCACCATCTCGGCGACCTGCACGTGGCGCACCGCCGGCTCGTCGAAGGTCGAGGAGATGACCTCGCCCTTCACCGAGCGCTGCATGTCGGTCACTTCTTCCGGCCGCTCGTCGATCAGAAGCACGATCAGATAGCATTCCGGATGGTTGGCGGTGATCGAGTGGGCGATGTTCTGCATCAGCACCGTCTTGCCGGTGCGCGGCTGCGCGTTGATCAGCGCACGCTGTCCCTTGCCGATCGGCGCCACCAGGTCGATCACCCGCGACGAGATGTCCTTGCTGGTCGGGTTGTCGATCTCCATCTTCAGCCGCTTGGTCGGATAGAGCGGTGTCAGATTGTCGAAGTGGATCTTGTGGCGGATCTTTTCGGGATCGTCGAAATTGATCGTGTTGACCTTGAGCAGCGCGAAATAGCGCTCGCCCTCCTTCGGGCTGCGGATCGGCCCTTCGACGGTGTCGCCGGTCTTCAATGAAAAGCGGCGGATCTGCGAGGGCGAGATGTAGATATCGTCGGGACCGGGCAGATAATTGGCATTGGCTGAGCGCAGGAAGCCAAAGCCGTCCTGCAGCACCTCGACCACGCCGTCGCCGATGATCTCGATCTCCTGGGCGGCCAGTTTCTTCAGGATGGAGAACATCAGCTCCTGCTTGCGCATGACGCTGGCGTTTTCCACCTCGAGCGATTCGGCATAGGCGATCAGCTCTGGCGGTTTCTTGTTCTTGAACTCTGCGAGTTTCATTTCTTGCATAGACGGACTCTGAATCTGCTTTGGGGAAAATATATCGGCGGGATGCGACAAATGCCGGGCGCGGCCGAAAACAGTGAAGGGCGGCGCATGACGGGAAGGAAGACCCGTCTTTTATCGTCGGTCGGGTGAAAGAGCAAGCTGCGTTTTACGCGACCGATGGAGGCCTAGAACGGCTTGACGACAACCAGGATCACTATAGCGATCATAAGCAATGTGGGGATCTCGTTGATCATCCGCCAGTGCTTCGCGGACTTTTCGTTGGCATCCTCGGCGAATTTCCGCACCGCGCCGGCCAGATAGCCGTGAACGGCGGACAACAGCAGCACGAAACCGATCTTGGCGTGCAGCCAGCCGCCCTGGAAACCAAAGCCTTTCCAGGCAAGCCACAGGCCGAACATCCAGGTCGCGATCATCGCCGGATTGATGATGCCGCGCAGCAGGCGCCGCTCCATCACCTTGAAGGTCTCCGACTGCACCGAGCCCTTCTCGGCATCCGCATGATAGACCAGCAGCCGCGGCAGATAAAGCATGCCGGCCATCCAGGAAATGACGGCCAGGATATGGATCGCTTTCGCCCACGGATAGAAACCGTTGGGTACAACGAAAAACAACAGCGCCGTCAGCACGATCAGCGCAGCGATACCGACGGTCATGCGTATCATTGCCTGGCTGGTGCTGCTGCCACTGTTGGTCATATTGCCTGGATTGTTCATCTCTTTTGGCCGAGCCATCAGCGTGTCGCGCTCCTCACCAGTTTCACCATCGCCTCGACATGCGCCACCGGCGTTTCCGGCGTGATGCCATGGCCGAGATTGAAGATCAGCGGTCCATCTCCCAACGCCTTCAGGATGGCCTCGACGCCATCGGATAGTGCCTTACCCCCTGCCACGAGCCGCAAGGGGTCGAGATTGCCCTGGACGGCACCAGAGCGCTGCAAGTCCTTTGCCGCCGCCAGGGGCACGGTCCAGTCGATCCCCAGCCCCGTCACACCGGTCTTCTCGCGATAGCTCTGGTAGCGGGCGCCGGCGCCCTTGGGAAAGCCGATGACCGGCACATCGGGATGGACAGCTCTTACCTGCCTGACGATCTCGGCCACCGGCTCGACGCAGAACTGTTCGAAAGAGGCATCGTCGAGCACGCCCGACCAGGAATCGAAAATCTGCACCACGTCGGCACCTGCTTCGATCTGGCGGACCAGATAGGCGGCGGAATGATCGGCCAGCACTTTCAGCAGCCGTTTGAACGCCGCCGGTTCGCGGTAAGCAAACAGCCGCGCCGGCGCCTGGTCAGGCGTGCCATGGCCGGCGATCATATAAGTCGCCACCGTCCACGGCGCGCCGCAGAAGCCGATCAGTGTCGTCTCGTCAGGCAATCTTGCCCGCAAGCGGCGAACCGTCTCGTAGACCGGTTCGAGATTCACGTGAAACACGTCGCTTTCGAGAGCCAAAATCTCCGCCGCCGAGATCGGCGTCAAAAGTGGTCCTCTTCCCTCCTCGAAGCGCACGTCACGGCCAAGCGCATGCGGAACGACAAGGATGTCCGAGAACAGGATCGAGGCATCGAAGCCGAAGCGTTCTATCGGCTGCAGCGTCACTTCGACCGCAAGGTCGGGGTCGTAGCAGAGGTCGAGGAACGAACCAGCCCGCCGGCGCGTTTCACGATACTCCGGCAGATAACGACCGGCCTGGCGCATCATCCAGAGTGGTGGAGGAAAAATCGCCTTGCCCTTCAGGACATCCAGCATGATCCGGTTCTGGGGCATCGAGCGCTCGCTTCTCCAAGCCTCTTTCTAATCAAATATTCTTATATCTAAGATTCTTCTGATTCTAAGAGTCTGTTGGTTCTGGTGGTTGCCACCTGTCCCGCTTCGCCTCGCAAAAAGCCAGCAAGCATATTGTCGCGCGCTCGTTTGGCCGGATTGTTGGGTTCTGGGGACAGTCGGGAATCCATCATCGCTTCCAAAGCGTTAGGACCCGGCCGGAAAACCCGGCCCTGTGGACAGGCCAAGGCCAAGAGAATCCGTCCACGGACTTGTCCCCAGCCCTCCGACGAAGCTGACAGCACATCGAATTGTGGACAAACTGGCATCTGATACAGTCGCCTCCGACGAGCCTGGCTCGCTGTCCGACCTTATCCACATCCGCCCACAGCCCCAGGTGATCCCTGTGAACAAACCCCAGAGCTTCTTTCACCTGCACCTGATTTCCGACGCGACCGGCGAAACGCTGCTCGCTGCCGGCCGGGCCGCCTCGGCGCAATACAAGGACGCGCGCGCCATCGAGCATATCTACCCGCTGATCCGCACCGAAAAGCAGGTGGCGAAAGTGTTCGAGGACATCGAGGAGGAGCCCGGCATCATTCTCTACACCGTCGTCGACCAGAAGCTGGCGCGCGGCATCGATGAGCGCTGTGCGGCGATGGGCCTGCCCTGCGTCTCCGTGCTGGAGCCTGTGCTCACCGTGTTCCAGTCCTATCTCGGCACGCCGGCCGGCCGGCGCGTCGGTGCCCAGCATGTCCTCGACGCCGAATATTTTCGCCGCATCGACGCGCTCAACTTCACCATGGACCATGATGACGGCCAGCTGCCGCTCAACATGGACGACGCCGATGTCGTGCTGATCGGCATCTCGCGGACGTCGAAGACGCCGACCAGCATCTATCTCGCCAACCGCGGCATCAAGACCGCCAACATTCCGATCGTGCTCGGCGTGCCCGTCCCCGAAAGCCTGGTCGCGGCCAAGACGCCCCTGGTGGTCGGGCTGATCGCCACCGCCGAACGCATCTCGCATGTCCGCCAGAACCGCATCCTCGGCAACAGCAGCTCCTACGTGCCGACCGATTATGTCGACCGCGCCGCCATCAACGAGGAACTCGCCTACGCCCGCCAGATCTGCACGCGCCATGGTTGGCCGATGATCGACGTCAGCCGCCGCTCGATCGAGGAAACCGCGGCGGCGATCGTTGCCCTGCGTGGGAAGTCGCGCTAGGCAGACGAGATAAGTGAGCATTCGGTCACGCACCTCTCATCCGTCGCCTTCGGCGACACCTTCTCCCGCAGGGGGAGAAGGAAGAACTCGGCGCCGGCATCCCGCAGATTACCACCAGTTGGCGATTTGCAGCGGCGTCAGCGCAGCACTTCCCTTCTCCCCTTGTGGGAGAAGGTGGCCGAGCGAAGATCGGCCGGATGAGGGGTGCGTGACGGAACGCCAACCCTGGTGAAGAAGCATGACAGAAAAAATCATCCTCGCTTCCGGCAGTCCGTTCCGCAAGGCGATGCTGCTTAGTGCCGGCGTCGATGTCGAGGCGGTGGCGGCCGAGGTCGACGAGCGCGCGCTCGAGGCGCCGTTGCAGGGTAGCGGTGTTTCGCCGGAAGACGTCGCCCTGGTGCTGGCCGAGGCCAAGGCCACCGAGGTGAGCGAGCGCAGGCCAGGCGCCCTGGTGCTCGGCTGCGACCAGACCTTGTCGCTCGGCGACGAGGTGTTCCACAAGCCGGCCGACATGGAAGCCGCGCGGCGCCATTTGCTGGCGTTGTCCGGCAAGACCCACCAGCTCAACAGCGCCGCCGTCCTGGTCAGGGATGGCAAGGTGCTGTGGCGCCATGTCGGCATTGCCGCCATGACCATGCGCAAGCTCGAGCCCGCCTTTATCGGCCGCCACCTCGCCCGCGTCGGCGCCAGGGCGCTGGCCAGCGTCGGCGCCTATCAGGTCGAGGGCGAAGGCATCCAGCTTTTCGAGAAAATCGAAGGCGACCATTTCACCATTGTCGGCCTGCCGCTTTTGCCGCTGCTGGCCGAACTGCGCACGCTTGGAGCGATCGATGGCTGAGGCGACGAAGAAGGCCTTTGTCACTGGCCATCCGATCAAGCATTCGCGCTCGCCGAAGATCCACGGCCATTGGCTGGCCAAGCATGGCATCGACGGCAGCTACGAGGCGATCGATGTGGCGCCGCAGGACTTCGCCGAATTCCTGACAACCCTGCAGGCGAACGGTTATCGCGGCGGTAATGTCACCATCCCGCACAAGGAGGCCGCCTTCGCGCTGGCCGGACGCCGCGACCAGGCGGCGGAGGAGATCGGCGCCGTCAACACGCTGTGGTTCGAGGACGGTGTCCTGTGGGGCGGCAACACCGATGGTCATGGCTTTGCCGCGAATCTCGATGATTACGCGCCGGGCTGGGCAAGCAAGGGCCCGGCGGTGGTGCTCGGTGCTGGTGGTGCCTCCCGCGCCGTCATCCACGCGCTGAAAGAGCGCGGCGTATCCGACATCCGCATCGTCAACCGCACGCTCGCCCGTGCCGAGGAATTGCGCGATCGTTTCGGCGCCGGCGTTTCGGCGCACGGCATGGCTGAGACCGGCGAACTGCTTGCCGATGCCGGCCTGCTGGTCAACACCACGGCGCTCGGCATGGTCGGCAATGAGGGCCTCGCCGCCGATCCGGCGCTGCTGCCGAGCCATGCGATCGTCACCGACCTTGTCTATGTGCCGCTGGAAACGCCGCTGCTTGCCGCCGCGCGCGCCAGCGGGCTGAAGACGGTGGACGGCCTCGGCATGCTGCTCAACCAGGCCGTGCCCGGTTTCGAACATTGGTTCGGCGTCAGGCCGAAGGTCACGGCCGAACTTCGCGCGATCATCGTTGCCGACCTGGTGCCGAAGCCATGATCGTGCTCGGCCTCACCGGTTCGATCGGCATGGGCAAGTCGACGACGGCCAGGATGTTCGCCGAGGCCGGCGTGCCGGTCCACGATTCCGACGAGGCGGTGCACCGCCTCTATGCCGGCAAGGCAGCGCCTCTGGTCGAGGCGGCTTTCCCTGGAACAAGTGCTGCCGGCGTGGTCGATCGCGCGAAGCTCGGCGCCCGTGTGCTCGGTGATCCCGCCGCGCTCAAGAAGCTGGAAGCCATCATCCATCCGCTGGTGCGCGCCGACGCCGACGCCTTCCTGGCCAGGCATCGTACCGCAGGCGAATCGATCGCCGTGCTCGATATTCCGCTGCTGTTCGAAACCGGCGGCCGCAACCGCGTCGACAAGGTCGTCGTCGTCACTGCACCCGCCGAAGTCCAGCGCCAGCGCGTGCTGGCACGGCCTGGGATGACAGAAGAAAAGCTGGCGGCGATCCTGGCCAAGCAGGTGCCGGATGCCGAAAAACGCAGGCTGGCCGATTTCATCATCGACACCGGCCAGGGGATGGATGCCGCGCGTGCTGAGGTCGATGCAATCATCGCGGAGCTCACTGGGGATCACTAGGCTCTTCCTTCCCCCCTTGTGGGGGAAGGTGGATCGGCGCGCAGCGCCGAGACGGATGAGGGGTGTTCCAGCGGAGTGAGGCGTTGGCGTTCCCTGGAACACCCCTCATCCGACCGCTTCGCGGCCACCTTCTCCCGCAAGGGGAGAAGGGAAAACAGGCATTGGCCATTGCCATTTTGTTCCGGTCTGGCGATTCTGCCCCCAGGAGCACCTGATTCGATGCGCGAGATCATTTTCGATACCGAAACCACCGGCCTGGATTCGCGCGACGATCGCGTGATCGAGCTGGGCGGCGTCGAGCTGGTCAACCGGTTCCCGACCGGCCGCACCTTCCACCACTACATCAACCCACAAGGGCGCGCGATCCATGCGGAGGCGCAGGCCGTGCACGGCATCAGCGCCGCGGACCTCGCGGGCAAGCCGACCTTTGCCGAGATCGTCGAGGAGTGGCTGGCCTTCGCCGACGGCGCCAAGCTGGTCGCGCACAATGCGACCTTCGATATCGGTTTCCTCAATGTCGAATTCGGCCGGCTCGGCCATCCCGTCGTCGATCCCGGCCTTGTCGTCGACACGCTGGCGCTGGCGCGCCGCAAGCACCCGATGGGCCCCAACTCGCTCGACGCGCTCTGCCGGCGCTATGGCATCGACAACACCAAGCGCACCAAGCACGGCGCCCTGCTCGATTCCGAACTGCTGGCCGAGGTCTATATCGAGCTGATCGGCGGCAAGCAGGCCGCCCTTATCCTCGACAGCGCCACCGCCCCGGCGCAGCGCGGCGAAAATGTCCGCCACATCGAAATCATTGCCGCCGTGCGCCCTGCGCCCTTGCTGCCGCGCCTGACCGAGGCGGAGCGCGCCGCCCATGCCGCCATGGTCGCCACGCTCGGCGAAAAGGCGCTTTGGCTGAAGGCTGCTTCATCCGAAGCAAAGGCCGCGGCCTCGTAAGAGTCAGTACGGCCACTCGCCTCGACCCAGAGCCGCGATCGCCGAAATGATGCTGGCAAATGCGTTCGCCGCTGCCGGCACTGTCGTCCGGGCGCGTAGAAAACTGTGCACCAGGCGCTTCTCCTCGCGCCACCAGGCCTTGCCGCCGGCCGCCAGGATGCGGTCGCGATAGGTCTCGCCATCGGATGACAGCGGATCGCATTCGGCCGTGATGATCGCCGTCGGTGGCAGGCCGGAGAAATCTTTGTCGCGCAGCGGTGAGAATGTCGGGTCGTCGGGCGATTGCCGCTTGGCCGAACGCACATCGCGGTAAAAGGCAATGTCGCCGACGGACAGCAGCGGCGCGTTTGCGTGTTCGACATAGGAGCCGGACCTCTCGTCGCCGCCGAGGCCGGGATAGATCAGCACCTGGCCGATCGCAGCGCGGGGATGACCGCGCGTCGCCTGCGCCACCGCCGCGGCCAGATTGCCGCCGGCGCTCTCGCCGCACAGCACCAGCTGTTGGCCGGTCGTGGCCGCCGCCCATTCGAAGGCCGCCAGCGCATCGTCGAAAGCGGCGGGATGGACATGTTCGGGCGCCAGCCGGTAGTCGACCGACAGCACGGCAAAGCCGGTGCCGGCGCAGATTTCCGCGCAGATATCGTCATGGCTGTCGAGCCCGCCAAGGATGAAGCCGCCGCCATGGTAGTAGAGCACTGTCGCACGCGGCGCGCTGCCGGCGAGCTGGTAACGCCGAACCGGAATGTCGCGGCCGGCGGCGGCGATCAGCCGGTCCTTGGCGACGACGCCGGGCGGATAGGGCTGGCGCAGCGCCCGGCACATGCGGTCGTAGACCGCGCGCTGCTTGGCGATCGGCTGGTCGACGATCTCCGGCGGGTACCAGGCATTGATGCTGTCGATATAGGCCCACAGCGCCGGATCGAGCCGTGTCTCGTATTCGCCGCGGCTGGTCTTGTCAGTCATGCCGGTAATTCAAAGCTCGGCATAGAGCGCGGCCGCATTGTCGAAGCTGAAGCGCAGCGGCACCGAGCCTTCGACTTGCCAGGCGGTGACGGTCTCGCCCGCCAGCAGCCGGCAGGCGCCGTCGGTGTCGGTGACGGCGCCGCCATAGAGCCGATTGGCGAGGTTGAGGATGCCGGTCTGGTGCATGGCCGCACTGCCGCTGCCGCAGGCATCCTTGACCAGCAGCACGCGAAATCCCTTGGCCACCGCGTCCTTCACCGATGCGTCGATGCAGGCCTCGGTCCAGACGCCCGCGACGACGAGCCATTCGATGCCGCTTGCCTTGATCTGATCGGCACCCGGTCCCGAACGGAAGGCGCTGGCCTCGGCCTTGATCAGCAGCGCCTCGCCCTCGGCCGGCGCCACCTCTTGGCAGATTTCGGTCAGCGGGTCGCTCTTGTCGGAAAAGGCCGACTTGCCGTCGGCACCGACCGGGTGAAACGGCCGGTCCTGGCTGTCGAGATCGACGATATAGGCCCAGTGATAGAGCGGCACATGGTTCCGCCGCGCCGCCGCCTGCAGCCGGCGGACGTTGGCGAGGATGCCGGCAAAGCCCTCGACCAGATAGCGCGGATCCTGCCGGTGCTCTTCCTGCAGGTCGATGAAGACGGCGGCCACGGAGCCGAGTTTGATGGCGATGGGGCTTTTCATGCGGATGGACCTGGGTGATGCATGGGCAAGGCAGTCAAAGACCCTTCCGTATGCCGGCGGGACAGGAACGAGGCGCTCATTGGTTGCCAACCGTCAAACCTGCTTCTCCAGAAACTCGTCCTCATAGGGGAAGCGCGACAGGAGCTCTGTGCCGGTTTCGGTGATCAGGATCTCGTCCTCCAGCTTGACGCCCTCGCGGCCGCCCTTCTCGCCTATATAGCTTTCCACGCTCACCACCATGCCTGGCACGATATGGCCGTCGCGGCCATAGGTCTCGTAATCCATGGCATGTGCGATGAACGGTGTCTCCCCATGCATGCCGACGCCGTGCATGACCGAGGTGTAGCGCTGGTCGACGAAACGGTCCGGGATTTTCCACGCCTTCTCGGCGATCTCGCGGAACGCCATGCCGGGTTTGACGATCGAAATGTTGTGCTGAACCTGATCGTGCGCCATGCGGTAGAGCGATTTCTGGTAGTCGGTCGGCTTGCCCGGCCCGCAGCGGAAGGTGCGCGAGAAATCCGAGTAATAGCCGTAGCAGCCGATCGTGTCGGTATCGAGCGCCAAAAGCTCGCCGGGCCGGATCTTGCGGCCGCTGGCCTCGTTGAACCACGGATTGGTGCGCTGGCCGGAGGTCAGCAGCCGCGTCTCGATGAACTCGCCGCCCTGGCGGATCACCTCGCCATACATGATGGCGAACAACTCGTTTTCGGAGACGCCGGGCTTGATCGCCTCACGCACGGCATAGACGGCGGCCTCGGCGCCGGCCATCGACACCTGCAGGCATTTTACTTCTTCGGGCGTCTTCACCGCGCGCACGGCGAGGATCTCGCCCTGGCAATCGCGGACCTCGCAGCCACGCTTTTCCAAGGCCAGCGCCTGCAGATGGCTGCAGCGGTCGAGCCCGAGCTTCATCGAGCCGCCGCCATGTTTTTTCAGGAGTTCCGCGATCTCGTCGGCGAACGGACCGGCGGTCTCGTCGTCGCGGCCGGAGACCGACGACCAGACGAGCTTGGAAGGCCGCGCCTCGTCGATCGTGTCGAGCACCATCGAGACATGGTAGCTCTGCGGATACTCGAACAGCACGATCGGCCCTTCGGTCGGGATGAAGAAATAGCGGGTCGAGTTGCGCAGGAAATAACCGAACATGTTGCGCGAGCCGGTGGCGTAGCGCTGGTTGTAGGGGTCGAACAAAACGACACCGCCATAGCCAGCTTCCCGCATCCAGCCGCGCAGCTTGGCCAGCCGGCCTTTGCGCAGAGCATCCGCATCGATGAAGGACGGCTCGGTGTCCGACAGCCACATGCCGCCGGCCGGATCGGCCGCCGCGGGGTGGCGCATGCGATCCTTGAAGTCCACGTCCTCGGTGCTGTCGGGATCGAATACGACGATGCTCATGGGGTGCCTGGCCTTGGGTGGGTTGGAAGGGCTGAGCATGGCGCAGGAGGGGCGAACGCATTGTGCGGGAAACCGCGTGTGTTGTGCGGAACGCCGCTGGACCACAAGAGAAGCAGGCGCCAAGCGCCCCCCTCTGTCCTGCC
>NZ_JAIUIQ010000063.1:0-30307 GCF_020165735.1 Mesorhizobium sp. B283B1A | reverse complement strand
GACGATTAGCGAAAGCCGCGATGACGTCCAATCTCCCCCCTTGTGGGGGAGATGTCCGGCAGGACAGAGGGGGGCGCTGTCCCGCCGGCATCTCGCGAAGAGATCAGCTCACGAGAGCTTCGCAACAATCGCGCGCAGCGCTTTGCCGAAGCGCCTGATCTCCTCGACGGTGTTATAGTGGACCAGCGAGGCGCGGATGGCGCCGCTGTCCATCGACAAATTGAGGCGCTTCATCAGGCGCGGCGCGTACATGTGGCCGTCGCGGATGCCGATCTGCATGTCGGCCATCTCCTCGACGATCCGCTGCGGCGACAACTTGCCGATGTTGAAGCAGAAGGTCGGCACGCGCTCATGGATGCGGCCCTCGTCGGCCACACCATAGATCGTCGCGCCGCAGTTCTTGAGCACGCCGAGCATCTCGCGCGCTAAAAGCAACTCGTAATCACGGATGGCGCCCATGCCGGCGACGATGTTGTCGCGCCGCGAGCGGTTGTTGGAGGGCGCGAGATTGCGGCCGATCAGCTCCAGATACTGCACGGCCGCGTCCATGCCCGACACGTTCTCGTAGATGAAGGTGCCGGCCTCGACCTTGTAGGGCGGTTCGTCCGGGATGAAATCCTCGCGGAACGTCGGCAGCCGCTTCAATGTCTCGAAGCGACCCCACAGGAAGCCCATATGCGGCGAGAAGTTCTTGTAGCCGGAGCAGACGAGGTAGTCGCAGTCCCAGGCCTGCACGTCGATCAGCCCGTGCGGTCCGTAATGCACGCAATCGAGGAACACTTCGGCGCCGACCGCATGCGCGATTTCAGCCACGGAAGCGACATCGACGATCGAGCCGATCGAATGCGCCGTCACCGTGCAGGCGACGAGGCGGGTGCGCTCGGAGACCAGCGGGCGCAGATCGTCGACATGCAGATTGCCGTCCTCGCGCATCCGCCACCACTTGAATTTGGCGCCGGCGGATTCCAGCGCGAGCCACGTCGCGATGTTGGCATCGTGGTCCATGTCGGTGATGACGATCTCGTCGCGCTCGCCTTCCGTGTCCTTGGCAAGCATCTGGCCGATACCGAGGCTGACCAGTCGGATGAACGAGGTGGCGTTCATGCCGAAGCAGATTTCCGCCGGGCTGTAGGCGTTGATCAACAAGGCCACGCTCTCGCGCGCGTCGGCGACCGACTGGTCGACGGTGACGCTGCGGCCATAACGGCCGCCGCGCTGCACATTGTGTGAAACCAGATGGTTGGTCACCGCGTCGAGCACGCTCTGCGGGATCTGCGCGCCGGCGGCGTTGTCTAAGAAGATGAAATCGCCGGCCCGCTGCAGAGCGGGAAACATGGCGCGGATGGCGTCGACGGGGAACGCGGCGGCGCTCGCATTGTCGGTTTGGTGCTTGTTCACGGGCAGGCTCCTGCGAAGGACTTGGTCGGGGTGGAATCGGTTGGCGAAGTCAGCGCGTCTTCTCAGTCTTGAAGCGGTCTTCAAGCAGGCTGACGAGACGGACCATCGGCCAGAGGAAGATGAGATAGACCAGCGCAGCGCCGATCAGCGGCGAAGGATTGGCGTAGAGCGATTGCGCATTGGTTGCTTCCTTGAGCAACTCCGGCAGCGCCACGGTCGAGGCGAGCGAGGTGTCCTTGAACATCGAGACGCAATTGCTGGTCATCGGCGGAATGACGACACGCACCGCTTGCGGCAGCACCACCTTGCGCAGGGTCAAAAGGAACGGCAGGCCAAGCGCCTGCGAGGCCTCGAACTGGCCGCGCGGAATGCTCTCTATGCCGGAGCGGAACACTTCGGCGGAATAGGCCGACATGATGATGGCGAACGCCGTCACCGCGGACGCCCAGGACGACAGGCGGATGCCGAGGAAGGGCAGCGCATAGTAGATCAGGATCAGCACGACCAGCACCGGCAGGGCGCGGAAGATGTCGGTGTAGCCGACCGCCAGCCACCGCAGCGGCTTCGGTGCATAGAGCCGCAGCAGGCTGATCACCAGTCCGATGGGGATGCCGATGCCGATGCTCAGGATTCCGAGCAGCAGCGTGTTCAGGAAACCACGCAACAGCGCCGGCAGGCTCGACGCGATGACATCGGCGTTGAAGAAAGTGTCGATCAGCGACATGGGAGCGTTCCCGAGAGCAACGGATGCTCAGGTTGAAACCAGTTGACCCGCGCCTGCAGCGGGATGGCCTGCGGCAGCCAGTGCCGGAGCATGAAAATCGTGCCGGCGTGGAAGGCCGGCACGATGTCAATGCATTGCCGCTCAGGCCTTCGGCAGCGGCATTTCCTTGACGGTCGACGAATCGGCCGGCGCGTCGCTGCCGAACCACTTCTTGTGGATCGCGGCCAGCGTGCCGTCCGTCTTCATCGCGGTCAGCGCGTCGTTCAGCTTGCCGAGCAGCGGATGGTCCTTGGTCATCATCAGGCCGTACTGTTCGCCGGTCTTGATGCGCTGCTTGACCTTCAAATCCTTCATCTTGGTGAAGGAGTATTCCATGCCCGGAATGTCGCTGACGGCGGCATCGACGCGGCCGGCGCTGAGGTCGAGCAGCAGGTTCTGCTGCGTGTCATAGCCCTTCACGTCGCTGAAGCCATCGGCTTCCTGGTGCCCCTTGACCCAGGTCTCGCCGGTCGAGCCTGACAACACGCCGACGATCTTGCCCTTGAGGTCGGCCTCGGTGCTGACAGCGCTGTCGGTCTTCGTCGCGATGCCCATGTCGGAATCATAGTAGGGCTGCGTGAACGACTGCGACTTCAGCCGCTCGGGCGTGATGGTGATCGACGAGATCGCGACATCGATGCGCTTCGAGGTGGTGGCGGCGAACAGCGCCTGGAAACCGAGATCGGCGATGTCGGTGGTCATGCCGACGCGCTTTGCCGCTTCGTTGACGATGTCGACTTCGAAACCCTCGAAGGTGCCGCTCTCGTTCTTGTACTCGAAGGGCGGATTGGTCGGGTAGGCGCCGACATTGAGCACATCGGCGGCATAGGTGGTGGCAGGGCCGGCGGCGATACCGATGGTGGCCGCGAGCAGGATGAGATTGCGACGGGTGAGTTTCATTTGGTGTTCCCTCTGGGGTGTTCCCTCTGGTTGTTGATCGGGCGGGTTCCCCCGCACGGTTTCTTGCCGCCCCACCTCCCAGCGGGACGTCAATTCATGGCAGCGAGCCTGCGCGCGCGATTGGCGAGATTCTTTGCATGCGGATCACGGGCGCGCACGCCATCGAAAGCATAGCGCGCGTTCGACGATGACTGGGCCGGTACAAACGACAAGGACTGAACCCCTCCCACCCCGAACTCGACGACGGACTGGCCGGCAACCCTTTGGCACGGCAGTCGCCCATCGACTTTGAATGCTATCCAAAGTGAGGCGCTTTTCAAGGCGAAAGTTTTAAGCTTAAAAAGCTTGGCTGGCCTGTTGCCTGACCGATACGCCTTTTTGCCGGGCTGCGCCCGTCTCAAGCCAATTCGTCGCGTGCGGCGGCACAGTTGGCCGCGGTGCCGGCGCCAAGAAACATCGTGTCGCTGGCCAGCACGAAGAAACTCGCCCCGATGGCCGCCCATCGGCCGACATTCTGCGGGCTGGCGCAAAATATGCCCGCTGTCCTGCCATGTGCGATCGTCGCGCCGATGATCGTCCGGATTGTATCAGCGAGCTTGTCAGCGCCGTTCGGTCCGACCGCATCGATCGACACCGAGAGATCGCCGGGGCCGACGAAGACCATGTCGACGCCTTCCACGGCCGCGATCGCCTCGATGTTGGCAAGCCCCTCCGCTGTCTCGACCTGGACCGCGACGACGGTCCTGTCGTTGGCGCCGGAAAGATATTCGGGAATGCGATAGCCGTAGCCGGCGGCCCGGCCGGGTCCGACGCCGCGCTCGCCTTTCGGCGGATAGCGAGATGCCTTCACCGCTGCTTGCGCCTGGGCGGCGGTCGAGACGCGCGGCACCAGCACGCCCTGCGCGCCGCTGTCGAGTGCGGCCTGGATGGCTTCCGGCGCATGGCCGGGAACCCGCACCATCGCCGGAACGCGGTGGACATCGGCCGCACGCACCATGGTCTCGATCATGTCGCGCGAAATCTGCGCATGCTCCCAGTCGATGCAGAGAAAATCGAGGCCGGACTGTGCCATCACTTCGACCGCGACGGGATGAGGAATGGCGGCGAAGGAACCGACGAGGTTCGTCTTGCCGATGCATTTCTGGCGGAATTCGCTCATGCCGTCCCCTTTTTCGTGCTGCCTGGATTCATATCCGCAAATCGTCGCCAGACGAAGCTGTTTCATGCTTGAAATATTTTCGCGGGGCCGTAGCGTGCGATCTTCGCCGGGAAGTCGCGACATGAACAAACCACATCCCTTGCACGGCCCCAACAAACTGAAGCTCGGCGTCTTTTCCACCAATGCCGATGGCGGTCTGGCCATCACCGATGTGCCGGAACGCTGGACGGCAAGCTGGCCGGACAATCTGACGGCCGCCCAGATCGCCGACCGCGCGGGGCTGGAGTTCATGCTGCCGATCGCCCGCTGGCGCGGCTTCGGCGGCCGCAACAAGGTGCGCGAATGGTCGTTCGAGACTTTTACCTGGGCGGCGGCGCTGGCCATGGCCACCGACCGGATCGGCTTGTTCATGACCGTGCATGTGCCGCTGGTGCATCCGCTCTATGCCGCCAAGGCGCTGGCAACGGTCGACCACATCAGCCAGGGCCGCGCCGGCCTCAACATCGTCTGCGGCTGGAACCCCAGGGAATTCGGCATGTTCGGCACGCCCTTGGTCGAAAAGGGCTACGACCAGGCTGCGGAATGGATCGAGATACTCGAAAGGCTTTATGCATCGAGCGAGCCTCTCGACTATGAAGGCACCTACTATCGCCTCAAGGAAGCCGTCAGCCGGCCGGCCAGCCTGCAGGTTCCGCGTCCGGTGACCATGAACGCCGCTTTCGGCGGGCCGGGCCGCGATTTCGCCGCCGCCCGATGCGACTATCTGTTCACGACTTTCTCCGAAATGGGCGATGCCGGCAAACATGTCGCCGATATCAGCGAGCGGGCCGACAGAGTGGGCCGGGATGTCGGCGTCTACACCGTGGCGCATGTCGTCTGCCGCCCGACCATGGAGGAGGCGCAGGCCTATTACACGCGCTATGCCGTCGATATGGCCGACCACGACGCGGTCGATGCCCACATGGCCGGCAAGAAGGAATTCTCGCAATCGCACGATCCGTACGCCTATGACCGCTACCGGCAGCGTTTCGCCGGCGGCGCCGGCACTTATCCGCTGATTGGGACGCCGGAAACGATCGCCGCCGACATGGCCGCCATTGCCGGGCATGGCTACCAGGGCATCGCCCTGTCCTTCGTCAATTACACGCAGGAGCTGCCCTATTTCTGCGATCACGTGCTGCCGATTTTGCGGAAGGCGGGGCTGCGCGCATAAATTATTCCGGGAACAACGAATTCTTTATTCCGGACGTTAGTCCGGAATAACCGCCGTCGCCTGGATCTCCACCTTGGCGCGGTTCTCGACCAGCGCCATCACCTGCATGGCGGCCATCGCCGGAAAATGTCGGCCGATCACCTCGCGATAGGCCTCGCCGATCCCCCTGAGATTGGCCAGATATTCGGCCTTGTCGGTGAAATACCAGGTCATCGAGGTGATGTGCTGCGGCGTGGCGCCGGCCTCGGCAAGCACCGCCACGATATTCGCAAGGGTCTGCCGCACCTGGCCGACAAAATCGTCGGTTTCGAACTGGCATTGCCCGTTCCAGCCGACCTGTCCGCCGACGAAGACGAGCCGCCCACGCGCCGCGACGCCATTGGCGTAGCCGACCGGTTTGGCCCAGCCCGCCGGCTGCAAAATCTCGTGCATTTCAAGCCTCCCGGTATTTCAAAAATCCAAGTCTCAAAATCGAATATCTCGCCGTCAGGCCGCGCCCATCACTTGCCGCGCGATGACCACTTTCTGCACGTCCGATGCGCCCTCATAGATGCGCAGCGCGCGGATCTCGCGATACAGGCTCTCGACGATGTGGCCTTTGCGGACCCCGTCGCCGCCATGCAGCTGCACGGCCTTGTCGATCACCTCCTGCGCCTTGTCGGTGGCGAACAGCTTGGCCATCGCCGCCTCGCGCGTCACCCGGGCCGCGCCCATGTCCTTGGTCCAGGCGGCGCGGTAGATAAGAAGGGCCGCCGCATCGACGTCGAGCGCCATGTCGGCGATGTGTCCTTGCACCATCTGCAGTTCGCCCATCGGCGCGCCGAACAGCTTGCGCTCGGCCACCCTCTTGATGCTCTCATCCAGCGCGCGGCGGGCAAAGCCGAGCGCCGCCGCGCCGACCGTCGAGCGGAACACGTCGAGCACCGACATGGCGATACGGAAGCCGTCGCCGGGCTTGCCGATCAGTGCGGTGGCGGGCAGGCGGACCTGATCGAAGGACAGCCGCGCCAGCGGATGCGGCGCGATCACTTCGAGACGCTCGGCGATGCCAAGCCCTTTGGCGTCGCCTGGCACGAGAAAGGCGGAGAGCCCCTTCGCGCCCGGCGCCTCGCCTGTGCGGGCAAACACGACATAGAGATCGGCGATGCCGCCGTTGGAAATCCAGGTCTTTTCGCCCGTAAGGACATAGCCGTCGCCGTCGCGTGTCGCCGTCATCTCCGTGTTGGCGACATCCGATCCAGAGCGCGGTTCCGACAGGGCAAAGGCCGAAATCGCCTTGCCGGCGCGTGTCTTCGAAAGCCATTGCTGCTGCTCCGGCGTGCCGAACAGGCTGACCGCGCCGGTGCCCAGCCCCTGCATGGCGAAGGCGAAATCCGCCAGCCCATCATGCCGCGCCAGCGTCTCGCGCGTGATGCACAAAGTGCGCACATCGAGTGGTCCCGGATTGTCCGTGTCGAGTGCCGTCGGTTTCAGCCAGCCGTCGCGGCCAAGTTTCGCCACGAGTTCGCGGCAGGCGGCATCGACGTCGTGATGATCTACGGGGAGGTTTTGCTGGCACCAGGATTCGAGGCGCTCGGCGAGGTCGCGATGGCGGTCCTCGAAGAAGGGCCAGTTGAGGAAGGAACGGTCAGGCATTGGTGCCTCCGCGGTTGAGGCGTTGCGCTCTACGGCGCCCCCCTCTGTCCTGCCGGACATCTCCCCCTCTAGGGGGGAGATTGGCAGCTTGGGCGCCGGCGCCCATCTTGCGGCGCTGGCGATTGGCGAAAGCGTGCACGACAGCCGATCTCCTCCCTAGAGGGGGAGATGTCCGGCAGGACAGAGGGGGGCGCTGTTCCGCCAGCATTTCTAGCAATGCGCCCATCTCAATTCCCCTCGAACACCGGCTTTTCCTTGGCCACGAACGCCTTGTAGGCGCGCTCGAAATCGCGCGTCTGCATGCAGATCGCCTGCGCCTGCGCTTCGGCCTCGATCGCTTGATCGAGGCCCATCGACCATTCCTGGTTGAGCTGCGTCTTGGTGATGCCGTGGGCGAAGGTCGGACCGGAGACGATGCGCGCCGCCATGTCGAGGGCGTCGGCCTCGAGCGCCGCCGCATCGACCAGCCTGTTGTAGAACCCCCAGCGCTCGCCCTCGGCGGCCGTCATGGTGCGGCCGGTGTAGAGCAGTTCGGCGGCCCGACCGTGGCCGATGATGCGCGGCAGGATCGCGCAGGCACCCATGTCGCAGCCGGCAAGACCGACGCGCGTGAACAGGAACGCGGTCTTGGCTTCCGGGGTGGCGATGCGGATGTCGGAGCTCATGGCGATGATGGCGCCGGCGCCAACCGCGACACCATCGACCGCCGCGATGATCGGCTTGCCGCAATTCAGCATCGCCTTGACGAAATCGCCGGTCATGCGGGTGAAGGCCAGGAGCTCTTTCATGTCCATCTTGACCAGCGGACCGATAATGTCGTGGACATCGCCGCCGGAGCAGAAATTGCCGCCGTTGGACAGGAACACGACGGCATCGACATCGTCGGCATAGACGAGGTCGCGGAACGTATCGCGCAGTTCCGCATAGCTGTCGAAGGTCAACGGATTCTTGCGCTCCGGCCGGTCGAGCCGGACCTTGGCGATCCTGCCCTCGACTTCCCAGAGGAAATGCTTCGGCTTGAGCCCGGCCATCCCGGTCATTCGCGTCCCTCCCAGTTGCTGCGGAACGAGGTCAGCATGCCGGTCAGCCGGCGTGCGTCGTCCTCGCTGACCTTGCCCAGCAATTCGCCGATCCAGCCCTCATGCGCGGCGGCGATGGTGGCAAAGGATTTGGTGCCTTCATCGGTCAGCCGCACCATAGAGGTGCGGCGGTCGCCATTGCGGCGCGCGCGGGCCACCAGCCCTTCTGACACGAGCCGGTCGACAATGCCGGTGACGTTGCCGTTGGACACCAAAAGGAAGCGCGACAGGTCGCTCATCAGCATGCCTTCCGGCGCACGATAGAGTGCGGCCATCACGTCGAAGCGCGGCAGCGTCGTGTTGAAGTCCTTCTTCAGCCGCTCGCGCAGTTCGGCCTCGATGGTGCGCGAGGCACGCAGCAGCCTGATCCACAGGCGCAAGCGGTCCTTGCCGGCTCCCGATGGCGCGGGCAGGGGGCCGGCTACCATGTTTCACCTCCCGAGATGGAAATCGCCTGTCCGGTGATCGATTGCGCCGCATCGCCGCACAGCCACAGCACGGCGGCGGCGACCTCTTGCGGCTGGATGAAGCGGCCTTGCGGATTGGTCGAGGCAAGGCTCGTTCGCGCCTCGCCGGCCGAACGGCCGGTCTTTTCGATGATGCGCTGGATGGACTGTTCCAGCATGTCCGTCTCCACGAAACCCGGACACACGGCATTGACGGTGACGCCGGACTTGGCCGTCTCGGCGGCAAGAGCCCGCATCAGGCCGACGACGCCATGCTTGGCTGCGACGTAAGGCGCGACATAGGCGTAGCCCTTCAGCCCGGCTGTGGATGCGATGAACACGATCCGCCCTGCCTTGCGCGCAGCCATCCTGGCCAGTGCCGGCTTCACCGTCAGGAAGGCGCCGGTCAAATTGACGTCCAGCGTGCGCTGCCAATCGGCGAGCGTCGTCTTGTGCGCCGGCGTGCTGCCGGCCATCCCGGCATTGGCAACGACGATGTCGAAGGCCCCGCGCGCGGCTTCTGCCGTCTCGTAGAGCGAGGACATGGACTCCTCATTGGTGACATCGGCGGTGATGCCAAAAATGCGGTCACTTTCGCCGGCCACCTTGGTAAGCTCGGCCTCACGGCGACCGCAAATGGTGACGTCGATGCCGACGCCCGCCAGCGCCAGCGCAATGGCCCGGCCGACACCGGAACCGCCACCGGTGACCAGCGCATGCTTGCCGGGGATCCCGGTCGCGCCCGTCATACTTTCAGCCCCGCGGCGGCATCGCGCTCGGCCAGGCGGTAGAGCTGGTCGCGTCCGGGCAGATAGGGATCCGGCCATTTCACGCCGCGGTCGCCGAGCGTCACGGCGGCGTGCAGCGTCCAGTAGGGGTCGGCGAGATGCGGCCGGGCCAGGGCCACCAGATCGGCGCGGCCGGCCATCAGGATCGAATTCACATGGTCCGGCTCATAGATGTTGCCGACAGCCATCGTCGCCATGCCGACCTCGTTGCGGATGCGGTCGGAAAACGGCGTCTGGAACATGCGGCCATAGACCGGCTTCGCCAGTGCCGATGTCTGGCCGGCCGAGACGTCGCAGATGTCGACGCCGGCCTCATGCAGCAATCTTGCGATCTCGACCGCGTCGGCCGGTGTCACGCCTTCGATGCCCACCCAGTCATTGGCCGAAATGCGCATCGAGATCGGCTTTCCCGCCGGCCAGGCGGCACGCACCGCGCGGAAGATTTCGAGGGGATAGCGCATGCGGTTTTCCAACGAACCGCCATATTGATCCGTGCGCCGGTTGGTGACCGGCGTGATGAAGGACGACAAGAGATAACCGTGCGCGGCATGGATCTCGAGCATGTCGAAGCCGCAGCGATCGGCCATCTCGGCTGAGGCCACGAATTCGTCGCGCACTTTGTCCATGTCGGCGCGGTCCATCGCCTTCGGCATCTGATTCTGCGGCGACCACGCGACGGCGGAAGCCGCCATGACCGGCCAGTTGCCCGAGGTCAGCGGCACGTCGGTGCCTTCCCAGCCGAGCCGGGTCGAGCCCTTGGCGCCGGAATGGCCGATCTGGGCGCAGATCTTCGCTTCGGTCTCGGAGTGGACGAAATCGACCAGCCGCTTCCATGACACCTCATGTTCTGGCGCGTAGAAACCGGGACAGCCGGGCGTGATCCGCCCCTCGGGGCTGACGCAGGTCATCTCGATATAGATGAGGCCGGCGCCGCCCTTGGCGCGCTCGGCATAGTGGGTGAAATGCCAGTCGGTCGGGCAGCCGTCGACCGCCTTGTACTGCGCCATCGGCGAGACGACGACGCGGTTGCCGAGCTGCATGTCGCGTAGCTTGAACGGGGCGAACATCGGCGCGCGGCGCAGGCTGTTGCCGCCGGCGCCGGCCTGGCGCTGGAACCATTCTTCCGCGCCACCCAGCCATTCGGCATCGCGCAGCCGCAAATTCTCGTGGCTGATGCGCTGCGAACGGGTCAAAAGCGAATAGTTGAACTGCACCGGATCGAGGCCGAGATAGCGCTCGACTTCCTCGAACCATTCCAGCGAATTGCGCGCCGCCGATTGCAGCTTCAGCACCTCGGTGCGGCGCGCATCCTCATATTTGCGGAAGGCGGCGTCGAGGTCGGGCTCGGTCTCGACATACTCGGCCAGCGCCACGGCGCTTTCCAGTGCGAGCTTGGTGCCGGAACCGATCGAGAAATGCGCCGATGCCGCCGCGTCACCCATCAAGGCCAGGTTCTTGTACGACCAACGTTCGCAAAGAACGCGCGGGAAATTGATCCAGGCCGAACCACGGATATGGTTGGCATTGGTCATCAGTGCGTGGCCGCCAAGATGTTTGGCGAAGATCTTCTCGCAGACGGCGATCGATTCCTGCTGCGTCATCGCGCCGAAGCCGAAGGCAGCCCAGGTCTGTTCGCTGCACTCGACGATGAAGGTCGCGGTGTCGCTGTCGAACTGGTAGGCGTGCGCCCAGACCCAGCCATTTTCGGTCTTTTCGAAGATGAATGTGAACGCGTCGTCGAATTTCTGCTTGGTGCCGAGCCAGACGAACTTGCATTTGCGGGTGTCGATGTCGGGCTTGAAGATATCGACGAAGCTGTTGCGCGCCCTGGAGTTCAGCCCGTCCGCGGCAACGACCAGATCATGCGTCTCCATGTAGGCTTTGGGGTCTGCGATGTCGGTCTCGAACATCAGCTTGACGCCGAGTTCGCGCGCGCGCCGCTGCAGCAGGATCAACAGCCGCTTGCGGCCGATGCCGCAGAAACCGTGGCCTGAGGAGACCGTGCGCACGCCATCATGGATGACCGCGATGTCGTCCCAATAGGCGAAATGCTTCTTGATCCAGACGGCGCTCACCGGGTCATTTTTGGCGAGGTTTTCGAGCGTCTCGGCCGACAGCACGACGCCCCAGCCGAATGTGTCGTCGGCGCGGTTGCGCTCGTATACCGTCACATCATGCGCGGCATCCCTGAGCTTCATCGAAATGGCAAAGTAGAGGCCGGCTGGTCCGCCGCCGAGAACCGCAACCTTCATCCGTGCGATCTCCTCTTCGCTTGCTGCATCTCAAGTATCGCGCCGGAAGCCAGATATTTCAAGCTTAAAGTTTTATGCCGAAATCATTGGTCAACAGCGCGGCGGTGCGTTTGCGTGTCCATCCGCAAGCGCACCGCCAAATATCACTTTTCCGGGTTCTTCGGGCTCCACAGCACTGTCTCGGCGCCCTTCTCATAGGCCATCCCCGTGGGATAGCTGATCGCTTCCAGTTGCAGTCCCCATGGCGCCTGGAAATAGAGAATGGTCTGGCCGGCGGCGGGCCCTTCCTTGACTGGCAATGGACCCAAGCGTGTCTTGACGCCCTTGCCGTCGAGATAGGCTTTGGCGGCGGCGACATCGTCGACATAGAAGGCGATGTGGAAGCCGCCAATGTCACTGTTCTTAGGTGTCAGGTTCTTCTGGTCGGGTGCTGTGTATTTGAACAGCTCGATGTTCGATCCATAGCCGCAGCGGACCATGGTGACCTGCTCGATGACGGCCTTGGGATCGACACCCAGGAGATCCTGCATGAAGGTGCCCTTGTCGTCGGCGAACGGACCGAACGACATCGCCTTCTTGCAGCCGACGACTTCGGTGAAGAAGTCGACCGCTTGCTTCATGTCGGGAACGGTGATGCCGGTGTGGTCGTGCCCGCGCATGCCCGGGATCGAACTGGCGCTGGCCATGCCGGCGCTGCCGAGCGTCGCGGCGGCGAGCGTTGCAATTCTAAGTATCGTCTTCATGTCGGTCCTCTCCATTTGGCGGAACTTGGGTCTTGTGGTCGCACGTCCGAGCCCCGCTCTTCGGCGTGCGTATGCATTCATGTCGGCGCCTTGGCGGCGGAAGGAATGTCCAGCCAGCCCGCATCGATCTCGGGCAGCGGAATGGCTGCGATGAGGTCACGCGTGTAGGCCTGCTGCGGCTTGTCGAACAGCGCGTCGGTGGCGCTCGCCTCGACGATCACGCCTTCGCGCATGACGATCACTTGCTGGCAGAGCCGCCGGATGACGGACAGATCGTGGCTGATGAAGGCGACCGTCAGGCCCATTTCCGCCGCGAGCTTTTCCAGCAGAGTGAGGATCTGCGCTTGCGTCGAGACGTCGAGCCCGGAGACGATCTCGTCGGCCAGCACGAATTTCGGCGACAGCGCCAGTGCGCGCGCAATGCCGACGCGCTGGCGCTGGCCACCAGACAGTTCGTGGCGGTAGCGGCAGGCAAAACTCTGCGGCAGGCCGACACGTTGCAAGGCCTCGGCGACGCGGCTCTTGAGGTTGTCGCCAAGGCCGTTCTGCTTGAGCGGAGCGGCGATGATGCTGGCAATGGTGCGACGCGGGTTGAGCGAGGACATCGGATCCTGGAAGATCATCTGCAGGTCGCGGCGCAACGGCCGCAGCTCATTCTCCGCCAGATGCGTGATATCGCGGCCGTCGAAGCGGATGCTGCCTGCGCTGGGTTCCGAGAGCCGTACCAAGGCGCGGCCGAGCGTCGACTTGCCGGAACCGGATTCGCCGACGATGCCGGTCACCGAACCGCGAGGCAGGTCGAAGTCCAGCCCTTTCAGGATCTGGGCCAGGGGCGCGCGGCCGATCAGCGGCTTGCGCGTCATGTCGGGCAGCGCCACCTTCAGCCCGCGCACCGAAAACAGCGGCTCAGCCATGCGGTCGCCTCCAGGCCTGGTCGGCGGCGGAGATCTCGGCGGCGAGCCCGGCCAGCACCGTCTCGTCCACCGGTTTCAGCGAGGCGAGCGGGTCCGTGTAGCGCGGCGTGGCAGCCATCAGCGCCCGTGTGTAGGGATGCTGCGGCGCGGCGAACAGAGCAGCCGTGTCGGCCTCTTCCACCACCTTGCCGGCATAAAGCACCGACACTTTCTGGCTGATCTTGGCGACGACGCCGAGGTCATGAGTAACGAACAGGATCGCCGTGCCGTGTTCGCGCTGCAATTGCGCGATCAGCCGCAGGATCTGCTTCTGCACGGTGACGTCGAGCGCAGTGGTCGGTTCATCGGCGACGATCAGCCTTGGCTCGGCGGCAAAGGCTGCGGCGATCAGCACGCGCTGGCGCATCCCGCCGGACAATTCATGTGGATAGCTTTTCAGCACCCGGTCGGGGTCGCGGATCTGCACCTCGTCCAGCAACTGGCGAATTCGGGTGTTGGCCTTCACTGCATTCCAGCCGAGAATGCGTACTAGCCGGTCGGTCATCTGAGGACCGATGCGGCGTGACGGGTTGAGCGCGGTCAGAGGATCCTGCGGGATCAGCGCCGTCCGCGCGCCGATCAGCGTGCGCCGTGCCTTGGGCGCTAGCTTGCCAAGATCCTCCCCTTCGAGCCGCATGTCGCCTTCGACGATGTGCACGCTTGACGGCAGGACACCAAGCACCGCCTTGCCGATCATCGTCTTGCCGGCGCCGCTCTCGCCGACCAGCGCGCGCACCTCGCCGGGCTGTACGGAGAGCGAAACCGAGCGCAGCACGCGCTGGCCGTTCGGCAGCAGGGCGCTCAGATTGGCGATATCGAGACAGGCGCTCATCGCAGCACCGGGTCGAAACGCGTCTTCAGCGCTTCGCCAAACTGGCTGAACGACAGCACGGTGAGGATCAGCGTGACCAGCGGAAACACCAGAACCCACCATGCCTGATGAATCGAAAGTCGGCCCTCGGCGATGATGCCGCCCCAGGTCGGATCATCGGTCGAGATCGACAGATTGACGAAGGACAGGATGGCCTCGACGATGACGGCGATGCCCATTTCCAGCGACAGCAGGGCCACGATCGAAGGCACCACATTGGGCAGCACTTCGCGCAGCATGATGCCGATGCGGCCATAGCCGGCGATGCGGGCATTCTCGACATAGTCCATGCGCGACTGGCCCATCGTCTCGGCCCGGATCACCCGGCAAAAACGCGTCCAGTCGATGACGGCAATGGCGATGATGACCGAGCTCAGGCCGGTGCCGAGCACGGCCACCAAAAGGATGGCGAACAGCACCGGCGGGAACGCCATCCAGACATCGACGATGCGCGAGATGATGCGGTCGGCCCAGCCGCCGAAATAGCCGGCGATGAGCCCCAACATCGAGCCGACCAGGCAGGCGGCGATGGCCGCGGCAAAGGCGACGATGAAGGCGATGCGTCCGCCGAAGATCAGGCGGGACAAGAGATCGCGGCCGAGGCTGTCGGTGCCCAGCCAATAGCCGGGCTCGGCGCCATCGAGCCAGAACGGCGGCAGCCGTTCCAGCATCAAATCCTGCCCCAGCGGATCCTGCGGCGCGACCAGCGGTGCGAAGATCGCCGCCAGCAGCGCCAGCAGCAGCCAGCCGCCGGCGAGCCACAGGCGTGGCGAGACAGCGCGTCTCGGGGCGCGCGCCTCATCCATGGCGCAGCCTCGGATTGAGCAGCGCATACATCATGTCGACGGAAAGGTTGATCAGCACGAACAGCAGCGCGAAGACCAGCACGATGCCCTGGATCAGCGGGAGGTCGCGGTTGATGACGGCATCGATTGCCATGTTGCCCAGGCCCTCATAGGAAAACAGCCGTTCGACGATGACCGTGCCGCCGATCAGGAAGGTGAACTGCACACCGACCAGGGTCAGCGCCGGCAAAGCCGCGTTCTTCAGCGCCTCGCGCAGGATGACCTGCGTTTCCGAAAATCCCTTCACCCGCGCCAGCACGACATAGTCGAGGTCGAGCACTTCCTTCAGCGACTGCTTCAGCAGCTGCGAGATGATCGCCGCCAGCGGCAACGCCAGCGCCACCGCCGGCATCAGCATGTGCTTCAGCAGGTCCCAGGTCAGGTCGAAGCGCAGGCGTAAAATGCTCTCGAACAGATAGAACTGGGTGACGAAGGGCAGGTCGAGTTGCGGCGACACGCGGCCGGAAATGTCGAAGATCGGCACCAGCACGCCGAACAAAAGGATCAGCACCAGGCCCCACAGGAAGTCGGGAATGGACAGTGCCGCCCCGCTGGCGATGTCGATGCCGGCTTCGACCGCGGTGCCGCGCTCGCGGGCGCCGAGGACCGCCGTCGTGCCGCCGAGCGCCACCGCCATGATCAGCGCTACGATGGCGAGTTCCAGCGTCGCCGGCAGCCGGTTGAAGACAAGGCCGAGCACGTCTTGCCTGAGCGAAATCGAGGTGCCGAAATCGCCCCGGACCACGCCGGACAGCCAGATGAAGAATTGCTGCACGATCGTCTTGTCGAGCCCATAGAGCGCCCGCAGCCGGGCAATGTCGGCATCGGTCGCGCCGGGCGGCAGCATCATCGCGATCGGATCGCCGGGCGCGACGCGGATCACGACGAACACGACGACGGCCACGCCGAACAGCGTGATCAGCATCGTCAAAAGACGGATCAGGAAGCGTTGCAGAAGCATGCCGGCGTAAGTCCAGTGCGTTTAAGCGACCGATGGAACGAACAGCCCCCTCATCCAGCCGCTTCGCGGCCAGCTTCTCCCCGAGGGAGAAGAGGTCACGGATGGCTGAGCCCGTCCCTTCTCCCGGAAGGGAGAAGGTGGCCCGAAGGGCCGGATGAGGGGGCCTGCGTAGTTGGAGAGGCACGTCGCCTTCGCGACGGCATGCCTCCTAGCTTGTCTCAGGCCGGGGTCATCAAGGCCGGCAAAAGGGCGCCGGACACATGCTGGACCACGTTGACGCCCTTGGCATGCACGATCGGCTGCGCGTACTGCATCAGCGGCAGCACATAGGCCTGCTCGGCGATGTATTTGTCGACTGCCTTCCAGCCGGCGATGCGCTTGGCTTCGTCCTTCTCGCCCCATAGCGGGTTGATCATGTCGATCAGGTCCTGGCTGTCCCACACGGAGTGCGGGCTCGGGCCATACATGGCAAAGCCGGTCGACGTGGTCGGGTCGCCGATGGCGTTGCCCCAATTGTAGAAGGCGGCCGGCGCCAGCTTGTCGGCGGCGCGCAACTCGTAGTGCTTGGCGATTTCGTAGACCTCGATCGTCGCCTCGATGCCGACCTTGCGCCACATGCCGACGATCGCCTGGATCATCTCATAGTCCTTGGGCTTGAAGCCCTTGGTCGTCTGGATGGTGAACTTGACCGGCTTCTCCGGCGAATAGCCGGACGCCGCCAGCAATTCCTTGGCCTTTTCCGGATTGTGCTCGACCTTGATCGAGGCGTCGAAGGCCGTGTACTCCGGTGTTTCCAGCGTAGCGATCGGCTGGCCATAGCCTCGCAGTAGCCGCTTGACCAGAAGCTCCTTGTCCACCGCCATGACGGCGGCCTGGCGGACATTCTTGTCCAGCATCGCTTCAATGTCGTTGAAGAAGATCATGCCAATGTCGGAAACCGGCTTGCACGAGCCGGCAAGCCCGTCCTTGGCGATCAGCCGGTCATACTCCTCATAGGGGATTTCGAGCGTCACCTGCGAGGAGCCGGACTCGATCTCGGCGACGCGGCTCGCCGCATCGGCGACGAACTTGATCGTCACATTCTCGAAGGCCGGCTTGCCGCCCCAGTAGGTCGGGTTGGCCTTCAGCCGCAGGAAGGCATTGCGCTCGAACTTCTCGACCATGTAGGGGCCGGTGCCGATCGGCGCTTTCTCGAAGCCTTCGGCGCCGACCTTCTCGTAATAGGCCTTGGGCAGGATGTAGCCGGTCAGGAACGACATCCATTTGAAATAGACCGGGTCGAACTGCACGACATCGCCGGTGATCTTATTGCCGTCGATCTTGAAGTTGTTGACGTTCTTCCAGACGAACTGGATCGGGTTGCCGGTCTTTTCGTCGCCCGCCCGCTGCAGCGACCACACCACGTCCTCGGGCGTGAAGGGCGAGCCGTCATGCCATTTCACGCCTTCGCGCACCGTCATCATCACCTTGGTGCGGTCGTCGTTCCAGCCCCATTCGGTGAGCAGGCCCGGCGCGAAGGACAGGTCCGGCTTCTGCGGGATGAACTGGTCGAACACCGACTGGTAGAGGCCCTGGATCGTCGGGTTGACCGCCGAAGGGCCGGTCGTCGGATCCCAGGACGGCAGGTTGACGTTATAGGCGATGGTCAGTTCGCCGGCAGCCTTGGCGATCTGTGGCAGGCCAATTGCGGCCACGCCGAGTGCCGCGGCACTGTATCCGAGCAATTCGCGTCTGTTGATTGTCATGGTCGTTCCCCTTGTTGGTTATTGTCGTTGCGCGGCGGTGTCGGTTCATTGTCTCAGGCTTCGTGGGCAGCAGCGCCTTGCCTCCCGTCGCCTCCATAAAATCTTCGGGCCTACCTCCTGCCAAGCTGTTGCGCCAGCATGAAGCCCGAGGCCGCACCGGTGCCCGCGCCGGGCCATGTCGCGGCCCCGGTGAGATGCAAATTGGCGACCGGCGTGTTCCAGCCGGCATAGCCGCGCGCCGGGCGGAACAAAAAGTTCTGCGCCAGATGATGGCTGCCGCAGACCTGGTCACCGCCGACGAGGTTCGGGTTCTCGCGTTCGAGGTCGATGGGTGAAAACACCGCCTGGCCGAGGATTTTGCTCCGCAGGCCGGGCGCATAGGTCTCGATGATGTCGAGCACGCGCTCGGCGTAGACATCCTTGACCTGGTCCCAATGCGCGGGCGCGATCTTGCCGGCGGCATCGCCCAGGATTTCGGCGGGCAGCATGCGCACCTGCACCCACAGCACGTGCTTGCCCTGAGGCGCGCGCGACGGATCGATCGCGGTCGGCTGGCCGACGACCAGCACCGGTTCGTCCGGCAGCATGCCTGCCATCGCCTGCTGGTAGGTGCGCGACATGGCGTCGAGCGACGGCGACAGGTGCACATAGGCGAACTGCCGAAGTTCTGATCCCGCGCGCCAGTCCGGCAAGTCGTCGAGCGCCAGGTGGATCATCATCGTGCCCGGCGCATGGCGGAATTTCTGCATCGCCGTGTCGAAGCCGGCATCGCCCGAACCGTTCGGCAGCAGCTTGCCGGTCAGCGCCTTGGGCGCGACGCCGGCGATGACCGCCCTGGTGGCTGTATGCGTTTCACCCGAAGCGAGCCGCACGCCGGTCGCCTTGCCGGCGGAAACCGTGATTTCCGCCACCTCGGCGCCGGTCACGATCCTGCCGCCGGCGGAAGTGACCATGCCCGAGATCGCCCGGATGATGGTGTCGGCGCCGCCCTTGCCCAGCACCATGCCGAAGCTCTGGTTGGCCATCGATTCCAGATAGGGGAAGACGGCGCCGCCGGCGATGTCCGGCGCGAAGTCGAGATGCATGCCCCAGGTGGCGAGCGTCGCCCGCACATGCGGCGACTCGAAGTTTTCCTCAAGCCAGGCGCGGGGTGAGGACAACAACATCCGGCCAGTGTCGAGCGCTCCTGAAAAACCCTTCTTGCGCCAGAGGTTCCACGCGGTGCCGGCCAGTGCGCGGGCGCTCATCGGCGATCCGAGCAGCCGGAACAGATGCTCGGCCTCCGCCGGGAAGGCGGCTACCAGTCGGCGCCATGTCGCGGCATCGGCGGCCGAGAAGTTGGCGATGCGGCTCGCTGTCTTCTCCAGGTCGTTGCTGACGCCGAACCAGCGTCCGTCGGAAAAGGCACTGGCGAAACAGTCGGTGACCGGCGCGAACTCCAGCCCCTGAGCTTTCAATTCATTTGCATATTTCCGGTGGAAGGCGGAGCCGGCAAACAGGCTGAGATTCATCGCGCCGAAGTCGTGGCGAAAGCCGGGAAGCGTATATTCGCGCGTCTGGACGGCGCCGCCGATTGCTGCGCTGCACTCGAAAATCCCGGTTTTCCAGCCTTTGAGCGCCAGATGCGCGGCGCACGCCAGACTGTTGTGGCCCGCCCCGACAAAGATGGCGTCGAACTCGCTCACGCCCCGTTCCCATTTCCTTTATGCTTAAAGATAATTGCAGATGCATATGTTTTCGTCTAGTAGGATATTAAGGGCCGAGACGAGCCTTGATCATCATCTAAAAGAGGGAACCGAGACCATGGACACTCAAAAACTCCTCGGCGAGGTCGCCGGCCAGTTGCTTTCAGGCGCCATCAGGGTGGTCGACCTGTCGGCGCCGCTTGGGCCGGACACGCCCTTGATCAAGCTGCCGCCGGAGCTTGCCGTCGACACGCCGAAGGTCGAGATCCACAACATCTCCCGTTATGACAAGAACGGTCCCTGGTGGGCATGGAACTGGCTGAAGCTCGGCGAGCATTCGGGCACGCATTTCGATGCGCCGCAACACTGGATCAGCGGCAAGGACTATCCGGACGGCGCCACCGACACCATTCCGGCACAGAACTTCGTCGGCCCGGTCAATGTCATCGACTGCTCGAAGGAAGCCGCAGCCGACCACGATTTCCTGCTCACCGTCGACCACATCAAGGCATGGGAAGCCGAGCATGGCGCGATCAATGCCGGCGAATGGGTGGTGATGCGCACCGACTGGTACAAGCGCAACGGCTCGGAAGCCGAGTTCCTCAACGCCAACGAGACCGGTCCGCACACGCCCGGCCCGACGGCAGAAGCCATTCAGTTCCTGATCGGCAAGAACATCAAGGGCTGGGGCTCGGAGACGATCGGCACCGATGCCGGCAAGGCCGGCGGAATGGAGCCGCCATTCCCGGCGCATACGCTGATGCACAAGGCCAACCGCTACGGGCTGGCCAGCCTCTGCAACCTCGACCAGCTGCCGCCGAAAGGCGCCATCCTGATCGCCGCGCCGCTGAAGATCGAGCACGGCACCGGCAGCCCGATCCGCGCCCTGGCGCTGGTGTCGGGAAAATAGAGCGAGATGGGTCTTCGGGAGAAGATCATGGGTGAAGGCGATGCGTTGGTGACAGGTGAGGGGTGGCAGGCTTGCAACGCCGCCACTCTACGGCGCCCCCCTCTGTCCTGCCGGACATCTCCCCCTCAAGGGGGGAGATTGGCCTTCACCACGATCGTTTTCGCGAATCTACGACGCTGCAAGAATGAGCAGAGCGCCGAAGCTGCCAATCTCCCCCCAAGAGGGGGAGATGTCCGGCAGGACAGAGGGGGGCGCCGTAGAGCGCTGACCTCGCAAGCCTACCTGCTGCCCACAGGAACCCCCCGATGAAAGCCCCCGATCACATCATCGTCGGCAGCGGCATCAACGCGCTGGTCTGCGCGGCGATGCTGGGCGGCAAGGGCGCAAAGGTGCTGGTTCTCGAGCGCAATGACCGCATCGGCGGCTGCATGCGCACCGAGGAGATCACCGCGCCCGGCTTTATCCATGATGTGATGGCGACGACCTTCGTGCTGTTCATCACCTCGCCGGCCTTCGCGGCACTGGGCGCTGACCTCGCCCGGCATGGACTGGAATTCTGCCACACGGGAACGCCGACCGGCGTGCTGCGGCCGGACGGCAGCCATGCCGTGCTCACCACCGACCGCGCCGCCAACGTCGCGGCGCTCAACGCGATCGCGCCTGGTGACGGCGACCGCCACGCCGACGATGTCGGCGGCATCGAGCGCAATGCCGGCCTTTTGTTCGGCTTGCTCGGCGGCAGCCTGTGGTCCTATCCGACGGCGAAGCTGCTGGCTGGCGATGCCTGGCGGCGCGGCCCGCGCGGCCTTGGCGCCTTTCTCGGCGAAGCTTTGGTGCCGGCGCGCGGCTGGCTGGAAAGCACCTACCAGTCCGAGGCCGTCCGCGCGCTGTGGGCGCCCTGGGTGCTGCATGCCGGGCTCGGGCCCGAGGACGCCTTCTCAGGCCAGATCGCCAAGGTGATCGCCTTCGCGCTGGAAGCGGCCGGCGCGCCGATCGTCAAGGGCGGGGCGAAGAACCTGCTGTCAGCCTTCGAGGCGCTGATCACCGAGCGCGGTGGCGTCATCTCCACCGAAGCCGACGTTGCCTCGATCATCCTGGCTGGCGGCCGCGCCACCGGCGTGCGGCTGGCCTCGGGCGAAACGGTCCATGCCAGCAAGAGCGTCATCTGCTCGGTGACGCCAACGCAGCTCTATGGCCGGCTGCTTGGCGCGGAGGCGCCCAAGGCCGATGTCGAGGCGACGCAAAAGTATCGCTACGGCAAGGGCAATTTCCAGATCCACTATGCCCTCGACAAGCCGCCGGCATGGCGCGGCGAAGGGCTCGACAAGGTGGCGCTGCTGCACCTGACGCCTGGACTGGACGGCGTGTCGAAAGCCTGCAACGAGGCGGCGCGCGGCATGCTGCCGGACGTGCCGACCATCTGCGTTGGCCAGCCGCACGCCCTCGACCCGTCGCGCTGCCCGGAGGGCAAGGCGATCCTGTGGCTGCAACTGCCCGAGGCGCCCCGACACATCAAGGGCGACGCGGCGGGCAAACTGCAGGCCCCGGCCGACGGGCAATGGACCGACGCGTTGCGCGAGGCCTATGCCGATCGCGCCGAAGCGATCCTCGCCAGCCACATCGACGGCCTTAAGGACAGCATCATCGCGCGCCGCGCCTATTCGCCGGCCGATCTCGAAGCGATGAACATCAATCTGGTCGGCGGCGATCCCTATGGCGGTTCGTCGGCCCTCGACCAGTCCTTCCTGTGGCGGCCGTTCAAGACCAGCCGCAACCATCAGACCGGCATCAAGAACCTCTACCATATCGGCGCCTCGACCCATCCGGGCGCGGGCCTCGGCGGCGGTTCCGGCTTCCTGCTGGCGGGGAGGCTGTGATGGACGAGAAGGTCGTCGAACACCGCCAGCGCATTTCGACCCTCGGGCAAATCGGCCTGCAGCAATTCGCGCCCTATCTCATGAACCGCATCATGGGCCGCTACAACGCCACCTTGCGCGACGATTTCCGCAAGCAGGGCCTGACCATTCCGCAGGTCCGCACGCTTGCCGTGCTGTCGGTCACCGACGGCATCACCGTCAACGATCTTTCGGTCTATACGGTGATCGAGCAGTCGACCTTGAGCCGCACGCTCGACACGCTGGAAGGCCAGGGCCTGGTGCGACGTGAGCAAGGCGTCACCGACAGCCGCATCCGCCATGTGTTCCTGACCGACGATGGCCGCGCCGAGTTCGCCCGCGCCTGGCCGGCCATGCATGACGCGTTCGAGGCGATGTTCGACGATGTCGACGATGCCGAATATGCGGCACTCATCGCCACGCTGCAGAAGATGCTGAAGAACATTCGCAAGCACGACATCTGATGCATGTCGCCCAAAACTGGATCGGGTTTGGGGAAACGACATGCATAAACAAGGACTTTAGGTGGACGCCGCCAATTCCGGCGGCAACGGAAGGAGGCAGAGATGGCCGAACGGTCTTTTGCCAAGGAAGTCGAAAAGCTCAGGCTCGGCGCCGGCGAGGAATTCGCGGGCGAGGGCATCCTCGCCATCACCAAGGCGCTGCTGCAATGCGGCGTCGGCTATGTCGGCGGCTATCAGGGAGCACCGATCAGCCATCTGATGGACGTGCTGGCCGACGCACAGGATATTCTGGGTGAGCTCGGCGTGCATTTCGAGGCCAGCGCCTCGGAAGCCACCGCCACCGCCATGCTCGCCGCCTCGGTGCACTATCCGATCCGTGGCGCCGCCACCTTCAAGTCGACCGTCGGTACCAATGTCGCCTCCGATGCGCTGGCCAATCTGGCGTCCGGCGGCGTCACCGGCGGCGCGCTGATCATCGTCGGCGAGGATTATGGCGAGGGCTCCTCGATCATGCAGGAGCGCAGCCATGCCTTCGCCATGAAGAGCCAGGTCTGGCTGCTCGACCCGCGTCCGAACCTGCCGTCGATCGTCAAGGCGGTTGAGGACGGTTTTGAGCTGTCCGAAATCTCCAACACGCCGGTCATGCTGCAGGTCCGCATCCGCTGCTGCCACGTCCACGGCCATTTCATCGCCAAGGACAACAAGCGGCCGCCGATGACGGTGGCCGACGCGCTGGAAGCGCCGCGCCGCGACACCGGCCGTATCGTGCTGCCGCCCGCATCCTTCCTGCACGAGAAGGAGAAGGTGCAAAAACGCTGGCCGGCGGCGGTGGATTTCATCACCAGGAACAAGATCAACGAGTTCTTCGGCTCGGACCACGGCTCGGTCGGCATCGTCATGCAGGGCGGCATGTACAATTCGGTCATCCGCGCGCTGCAGCGGCTCGGCCTTGCCGACACTTATGGCGACACCGATGTGCCGCTCTACGTGCTCAACGCCGTCTATCCGCTGATCGACGGCGAGTTCCTGTCGTTCTGTGAGGGCAAGCAGGCGGTGCTGGTCGTCGAGGAAGGCCAGCCCAATTACATCGAGCAGGCCTTTGCCGCCATGCTGCACAAGGCGGGACGTGGCACCAGGCTGGTCGGCAAGGAGCACCTGCCGATGGCGGGCGAGTACACTGGCCAGGTCATGCTCGACGGCATCGGCGCCTTCCTGCGCGCCGAGGCGCCGCATCTTCTGCCCGGCGAAGTGCGCGCGCCCAACAAGGTCGGCGACGGCGTCGACACCGCGGACCTCATCAACGTCGTGCCGGGCCGTCCGCCGGGCTTCTGCATCGGTTGTCCGGAGCGGCCGATCTTCGCCGCGACCAAGCTGGTCGAACAGGAGTTGGGCAAGCACCACATCGCTTCCGACATCGGCTGCCATTTGTTCTCGATCATGCCGCCTTTCGAATTGGGCGCCACCACCATGGGCTATGGGCTGGGGCCGGCCTCGGCGTCGGCGTTCAATTCGCCGGATGCTAAGCGCCGCTCCATCTCCTTCGTCGGCGATGGCGGCTTCTGGCACAACGGCCTGACCTCCTCGATCGGCAACGCGGTGTTCAACAAGAATGACGGCGTCATCGTGATCGTCGACAATTTCTACTCGGCCGCCACAGGCGGCCAGGACATCCTGTCGTCCCGCGCTGGCAACAAAACCAAGTCGACGAAACATCCGATCACCGAGGCGGTGAAAGGCATGGGCGTCAAATGGCTACGCCATGTCGACCGCACCTATGATGTCGGCAAGATGCAGGACACGCTGCGCGAGGCGCTGACGACGGAGGAAAAGGGCCCGAAGGTCATCGTCGCCTCGTCCGAATGCATGCTGAACCGCCAGCGGCGTGAAAAGCCGCTGGTCGACAAGGCGATCAAGGGCGGCGAGCGGGTGATCAAACCGAAGTTCGGCGTCGACGAGGACATCTGCACCGGCGACCATGCCTGCATGCGGCTCTCCGGCTGCCCGTCGCTGTCGGTGAAGTCGCTCGATGACCCGCTGCGCGACGATCCGGTGGCATCGATCGACCAGAACTGTGTCGGCTGCGGCAATTGCGGCGAGGTCGCCGATGCGGCGGTGCTGTGCCCGTCCTTCTACCGCGCCGATGTCGTGCACAATCCGAGCCGCTGGGACCGCTTCCTCGAAGCCAGCCGCCGCGTCACCATCGGCCTGTTGCAGCGCCGCCGCGAAAGCCGGCGGCTGACCTTCGCCGATGCTTGACGCCGTGCCGCCATTCCGCGCCCGTCCGGACGCCCAGGATGACGAGCGCGTCATCAAGCTCGCCGTGCTGGCGGTCGGCGGCCAGGGCGGCGGCGTGCTGGCCGACTGGATCACCGACGTTGCCGAGCGCAATGGCTACGTCGCGCAATCGACTTCGGTCGCCGGCGTGGCACAGCGCACCGGCGCCACCATCTATTATGTCGAAATGGCGCGCGACACCGGCCGGCTTCCGGTCTTCGCGCTGTCGCCGTCGCAAGGCGATGTCGATGTCCTGATCGCCGCCGAATTGATGGAGGCCGGCCGCGCCATCATCCGTGGCTTCGTCACGCCAGAGCGCACGACGCTGATCGCCTCCTCGCACCGCATCGCCGCCGTGTCGGAAAAGATCGAGCCGGGCGACGGCCGGGCCTCGTCGTCCAAGGTGCACGCCACGGCGGAGGCGGCATCCAAGCGCTTCATCGCCTTCGACATGGAGAAGATCGCCGCCGACAACGGCTCGATGATCTCGGCCAGCCTGCTTGGTGCTTTGGCGGGGTCCGATGCCCTGCCGTTCACGAAGGAAAGTTACGAGCAGGCGATCGGCGCCGGTGGCCGGGGCGTGAAAGCCAGCCTTGCCGCTTTTGGCGCCGCGTTTGACCGCGCGCGTGGCGGGGCGGCGCCTGCGCCAAAGCCGTCGGAGCCGGCGATTGTCGAATCCGCCCTGGGTGCAGGGCGCGTCAGTGGTCCGCAAAGCCTGCTGCAGGGCTGGCAGGCCTTGGCCGCCCGCATCGACCTGATGCCAGTCGCCATGCGCGACATGGCGCTCCGGGGTCTGAGAAAGGTGGTCGACTACCAGGACATCGCCTACGGGCGCGAGTATCTCGACCGGCTGGACATGGCCATCGCGCTGGACGGCGCCGGACATGGCCACGCTTTGTCGATCGCGGCGGCAAAGCATCTCGCCAACGCAATGTGCTACGACGACATGATCCGCGTCGCCGATCTGAAGACGCGCTCGACGCGCGACAAACGTGTGCGCCGCGAGGTCGGCGTCAAGGACGGCTCGATCCTGCAGGTGACCGAATATTTCCATCCGCGCATCGAGGAGTTCTGCGGCGCGCTGCCGGCGGGGCTCGGCAGCTATATCGAGAACCGGCCGAAGCTTGCCGCCTTTCTCGACCGCCGCATCAACCACGGCCGCCGGATCCGCACCGACAGCTTTGCCGGCTTTGCGGCACTCTGGTTCATCGGCGGCCTGCGCCGCTGGCGCCGGAGCCTGCTGCGCCATCAGGTGGAACTTGCCCATCTGGAAGGCTGGTATGCGCTAGCGCTCAGTCATGTACCGGCCGACTATGCGCTGGCCGTCGAGATCCTCAATTGCCGCCGGCTGATCAAGGGTTACAGCGACACCCACGTCCGCGCCCAGTCGAAATTCGACCGCGTTCTGTCGGCGCTCGATCTGCTCAAGGGCCGCGCTGATGCCGCCGACTGGATCCGCCGCTTGCGCGAGATGGCGCTGAAGGACGAGAAGGGCGACATGCTCGACGGCGCGTTGAAGACGGTCGCCACGCTGGGGCCAGATTCGGCACCTGGGACGCCCTAATATTGACAGACCCACCGGCCGCCGCTTCCGTTTTCAGCGGCGGTGAACGCTGTTCATTTTTCTGCTTGAACAATGTTCAAGAAGTGGTAGAGTGCGATTATGAACGATGTTCATTTGATGGGCATCGATCGCAGTAAGGAAGTTTAGCCAGCTCACGACTATCACTGAGATCGAAACAGCGCCTGCAACCCGCAGGGCCCACCGACACTCGCTGTCGCAGGGTTCCGCCAAATGGAAATCGCCATGAACACGCATCTGATGTTGTCCCGGCGCTTTGCGCCTCTGTTCTGGACGCAGTTCCTGTCCGCCTTCAACGACAATTTCCTCAAGAACACATTGGTGTTCCTGATCCTTTTCACGCTGGCCGCCGACCAGGCGGCTTCCCTGGTCACGCTCGCCGGGGCAGTCTTCATGGCCCCCTTCCTGTTGTTGTCGGCACTTGGCGGCGAGATCGCCGACCGCTTCGACAAGGCACTGATCGCGCGCCGGCTGAAATTCGCCGAGATAGCAGCGGCGGCAGTCTCCGTCGCCGGCATCGCGCTGTCGTCGATCCCGGTGCTGATGACGGCGCTGCTGATGTTCGGCATCATCTCGGCACTGTTCGGGCCGATCAAATACGGCATCCTGCCCGACCATCTCGAGCGCAAGGAACTGCCCAAGGCCAACGCCTGGATCGAGTCGGCTACGTTTGCCGCCATCCTCGGCGGCACCATTGCCGGAGGCGTCGTCTCGGCCGATGGCATCGGCGTCACCGTGTTCGGACCGATCATGATGGCCTTGGCCGTCGGCTGCTGGTTCGTCAGCCGCTACATTCCGGCCACGGGTTCGGCTGCGCCCGACCTTGTTATCGACAAGAACATCTTTCGCTCGACCTGGCGTCAGGTCGCCGGATTGCGTACCGACAAGCGGATCTGGCGCGCCGGACTGATGACGTCGTGGTTTTGGCTGATCGGCGCCATCGTGCTTTCGATCCTGCCGACCTTGATCAAGGATTCGCTCGGCGGCAACGAGATGGCGGTCACCGCCTATCTCGCTGTCTTCGCCGTCTCGATCGCCATTGGCTCGGCCATTGCCGCATGGATGTCGCAGGGGCGCATCGTGCTTCTGCCCGCGCCGGTGGGCACGGCGCTGCTGGCGTTGTTCGGCCTGCATTTGGCCTGGACCATCTGGAGCATGCAGCCTTCGCCCAAGGCGGAAACCCTTAGCGCATTCTTCGCCGGTCCGAACACGATCCGCGTCGCGATCGACCTTGCCGGCATGGCCATCGCCAGCGCCTTCCTGGTGGTGCCGACCTTCGCCGCCGTGCAGGCCTGGTCGCCCGAAGCGCGCCGTGCCCGCGTCGTCGCAGCCGTGAGCATCGTCAATGCCGGCTTCATGACGGTGGGCGGTATCGTTGTCGCCTTGATCCAGACGAAAGTCTCCACCGGCGGCATCCTCTTCGGCCTCGCCGCGGCCAACGCCGTCGCCGCCTGGCTGATGCTGAAATATCTGCCGACCAACGCCTTCCGCGACTTCGTCTCCATCCTGTTCCGCGCCTTCCTGCGCCTGGAGATAGAGGGCATGGAAAACCTCAAGGCGGCCGGCAAGGCACCGATCCTGGCACTCAACCATGTCAGCTTCCTCGACGGTCCGCTGGCGCTGACGCTGACTGACGAGGAGCCGGTCTTCGCCATCGACTACACCATTGCCCAGGCCTGGTGGATGAAGCCGTTCATGAAGCTCGCCCGCGCCTTGCCGCTCAACCCGGCCAAGCCGATGTCGACCCGCACGCTGATCAAGATCGTCCAGGGCGGCGATCCGCTGGTCATCTTCCCCGAAGGCCGCATCACCGTCACCGGCGGGCTGATGAAGGTCTATGACGGCGCCGCCATGGTGGCGGACAAGACCGGCTCGATGGTCGTGCCGATCCGCATCGATGGGCTGGAGAAAAGCCCGTTCTCCAGGCTGACGTCGCAACATGTGCGCCGCCGCCTGTTCCCGAAGGTCAAGGTGACCATACTGGAGCCGGTCAAGCTGGAAGTGGCGCCGGAGCTGAGGGGCCGTCAGCGGCGTGCCGCGGCGGGTGCGGCCCTCTATCAGGTCATGTCGGATCTCGTCTTCCGCACCCAGGACATCGACAAGACGGTGCTGGAAAAGGTCATCCTGACCGCGAATGAGCGCGGCATGAAACGGCTCGCCGTGCAGGACCCGGTCACCGGCTCGTTGAGCTATGGCAAGCTGCTGACGGCGGCCGCCGTGCTTGGCGAGAAATTCGAGATCCTTTACGCCGGCCAGCAGACGCTCGGCATCATGCTGCCCAACGCCAACGGCTCGTGCGCCACGCTGCTTGGCGTCATGTCGGCCGGCAAGGTGCCGGCGATGATCAACTTCACCGCCGGTGCCGCCAACATCCTCTCCGCCTGCAAAGCTGCCGATGTGCGCACCGTGCTGACCTCGCGAGCCTTTGTCGAACAGGCCAAGCTCGGCGCCGTGGTCGAGGAGATGGGCCGGTCGGTCGACATCGTCTGGCTCGATGACCTGCGCACAACCATCGGCCTCAAGGACAAGCTGCTTGGCCTTTTACGCAAGAGCACGCCGCGGGTCGCCCGCAAGGCCACCGACCCGGCGGTGATCCTGTTCACCTCGGGTTCCGAAGGCACGCCGAAGGGCGTCGTGCTCACCCACCGCAACATCCTGGCCAATGCCGCGCAGGCGGCCTCGCGGATCGACTTCCACTCGGGCGACAAGGTGTTCAACGTCCTGCCGATCTTCCATTCCTTCGGCTTGACGGCCGGCACGGTGCTGCCGCTGATTTCCGGTGTACCGGTCTTCTTCTACCCGTCGCCGCTGCACTACCGCATCGTGCCGGAACTGATTTATGCATCCAATGCGACGATCATCTTCGGCACCGATACGTTCCTCAGCGGCTATGCGCGCTCGGCGCACCCCTACGACTTCCGCTCGATACGCTATTGCTTTGCCGGCGCGGAACCGGTCAAGCCGTCGACCCGCATGACCTATATGGAAAAGTTCGGCGTGCGTATCCTGGAAGGTTATGGCGTCACCGAAACCGCGCCGGTGATCTCCATCAACACGCCAATGTACAACCGGTCCGGCAGCGTCGGCAAAATCATGCCCGGCATGGAGTATCGTCTCGATCCGGTGCCAGGTGTCGACGATGGCGGACGGCTGCATGTGCGCGGGCCCAACGTGATGGCGGGCTATCTTCGCGCCGAGAAGCCGGGCGTGCTCGAACCGCTGCCGGATGGCTGGCATGACACTGGCGACGTCGTCTCGGTGGACGAGGGCGGATTCATCACCATTCGCGGCCGCGCCAAGCGCTTCGCCAAGATCGGCGGCGAGATGATCTCGCTGGCCGCCGTCGAGGCGCTGGCGGGTGAATTATGGAAAGGTTCGCTATCGGCCGTCGCGGCGGTTGCGGATGCACGCAAGGGCGAAAAGCTGATCCTGATCACCGAGGCTCCGGGCGCCACACGCGCGGCTTTCCTGGCCTTCGCCAAGGCGAACGGCGCCATGGATCTGATGGTGCCGACCGAAGTGCGCGTCGTCCCGAAAGTGCCGGTGCTCGGTTCCGGCAAGCTCGACTTCGCCGGCGTCACCAGGCTTGTGCGGGACCAGCCGGTCGCCAAGGTCGAGGTCGCCTGATCAGGGCAGCGCTGCAGCACTCGCGAGGTGCGTGGCTCCGCAAAGATATCCGGTATCTTCGGCTGGAGGGGGGGGGGGGGGGGCGCCCCCGCCAGCTTCTTTCTCTCCGTTTACGGGGA
>NZ_JAIUIQ010000062.1:0-30519 GCF_020165735.1 Mesorhizobium sp. B283B1A | reverse complement strand
TGAGCCCTGTGCAATACAGGACCCAGCCCTTAAACCTACCAAATCAATGAACCGTCCAACTTTACGGGGTCAGTTCAGTGCCGGGGCTTTTCTGACGATCGATCACTTCGCCTTTTCGTATAGTTCCAGGACGTGGTCCCAGTTGATGAGGCTGTCGACGAACGCCTCGAGATATTTCGGCCGGGCGTTGCGATAGTCGATGTAATAGGAATGTTCCCAGACGTCGACGCCGAGGATCGGCGATGCGCCGTGGACGAGCGGATTTTCACCGTTCGGCGTCTTCGAGATCGCCAGCTTGCCGTCCTTGACCGAGACCCAGGCCCAGCCAGAACCGAACTGCGTCGTGCCGGCGGCGATGAAGTCGGCCTTGAACTTGTCGTAACCGCCGAGGTCGCTGTCGACCGCCTTCTGCAGCGCGCCGGGGAGCTTGTTGCCGCCGCCGCCCTTCTTCATCCACTTCCAGAAATGGATATGGTTGTAGTGCTGCGCGGCATTGTTGAAGAGACCGGCATTCTTGCCGAACGACTGCTTTACCACCTCTTCGACCGACAGATCGCCAAGACCGGCCTCGGCGGCCAGCTTGTTGCCGTTGTCGACATAGGCCTTGTGATGCTTGTCGTGGTGATACTCCAGCGTCTCTTTCGACATGTAAGGCTGCAGGGCCTCGTAGTCGTAAGGCAGAGCGGGCAATTCGAAAGCCATGGATGGTACTCCCTCGTGGAAAAATCCGGTGTTGATACCGGATTAACATAGGTCTGGATTGAGCTGGAACAACTCCGGAAATGAAGCGCCGGTCCCTTTCTAGGCGGGTTGCGGAAAACTGTCACACGGTTTTGCGGCAACAAACCGGGCAGCGACAAAACGACCGGGCCGGCGCCTCAGCCGGTTGTCGTCGAATGCGCCCAGTCCCAATAGAGCTCGCGCGCCTTCTTGGCCACCGGCCCGGGTTGCAGGTCGCGGTCCTCGATGCGGGTGATCGGCACCACTTTGGAATGGTTTCCGGTGGAGAATATCTCGTCCGCCTCAAGGAACTCGCGCACGGACAACGTCTTTTCGGTGGTTTTGAAGCCATATTCGCCAAGCAAATTTATCGTGCGCGAGCGGGTTATACCGGACAGGAAGGTGCCGTTCGGCGCCGGCGTAAAGACATGACCGTCCTTGACCAGGAAGACGTTCGAGGTGCCCGTCTCGGCGACGTTGCCAAGCATGTCGAGCACCATCGCGTTGTCGAAGCCGCGCATCTTGGCCTCGAGAATGGCACGGCCGTTGTTGGGATAAAGACAACCGGCCTTGGCGTTGGTCGGCATGGTTTCGATGGTCGGGCGCCGGAACGGCGACACGGTCACCGAAAAGCCGGACGGCGGGATCATCGGCGATTCGTAGAGGCAAAGGCAGAAACGGGTCGAGGCGGGATCGGCCGGCACGCCCATGTAGCCGCCATGCTCGGCCCAATACATCGGCCTGATGTAGACAGCCGTCTTGCCGTCGAATTTCTTCAAGCCGTCCCAGGTCAACCCGACGATCTGCTCCGGCGTCATGTTCGGCTTGAGGCCGAGCGCGATCGCCGAGGCGTTCACTCTCTTGGCATGAAGATCGAGGTCGGGCGCCACGCCTTCGAACCAGCGACCGCCGTCGAACACGCTGGTGCCAAGCCACATGGCGTGGCTGCGCGGCCCAAGGATGGCGACGTTGCCCTCGTACCAGTCGCCATCGACGAAAGTCCATGTCGCGGATTGCGCTGCGGCCGCCAGTGTCATCGCGTTTTTCCCGTTCCGATCAATCGTATGGCAGCATTGGATGACGCTTTGGCCGGCGCCGTCAACCGGCATAGGGGAGTTTTGTTGAGGCCAGAGGCAGGCGCGATGCAATCGGGACTTGCACCTTGCCCCGCCTCGCCCCAAAACTATTCCATGCAATACGCGGCCTATGTTTTCGACGCCTACGGCACGCTGTTCGACGTGCATGCCGCGGTGCGCCGCCATGCCGACCAGATCGGGCCGGACGGGCAGTTGCTGTCCGAAATCTGGCGCGCCAAGCAGCTCGAATATTCCTGGGTGCGAACGTTGATGGGCGGCTATGCCGATTTCTGGCAGTTGACCGAGCAAGCGCTCGATTTCGCCTTGCGCAAGGTGCCCTCGGCCGATCCAGGGCTCAAGGCGAACCTGCTGGAAGCCTACTGGCGGCTGGATTGCTATCCCGAAGTGCCGGCGGTGCTGAAAGCGCTCAAGGCTTCGGGCGCCCGGCTGGCGATCCTCTCCAACGGCTCGCCCGAAATGCTGCAGGCCGCGGTCAAGTCCGCCGCGCTCGACCAGGTGCTGGACGACGTCTATTCGGTCGATGCGGTGCGGCGCTTCAAGACCGATCCAGCGGTCTACGACATGGTCGCCACCGGCTGGCGCCTCTATCCCGGCGCGGTTTCCTTCCAGTCCTCCAATCGCTGGGACATCGCAGGCGCCACCAAATTCGGCTTCCGCACGGTGTGGATCAACCGTTCCAACCAGCCAGAGGAATACCGGGACTTTCCGCCGGCCTTGATCTTGCCGAGCCTCGAAGCCCTGGTATCCGGCGGCTAGGCCACAGGCTGTGGCCGGTCACAGGCTGTGGCCATGGCGCCACAGTGGCGGGACGGTCACAGCGTCGCCTTTGTTTGTCCACGTTCGGGCCAGAATCGGAACCGCCTATCGCGCCAGGTGTTGTCAGGCACCCGCAACAGCGGTCGGTGTATTCACGCTTTGTTGGAATTTGAGTCCTAAAGAAGGCAACTATGTCCATAACCGAAATCGAATCCTTTCGCCTGAGCCGTCGCGGCTTCCTCAACGCCGCCGCGCTGGGCGCCGCCTCGATCGCGGTTTCCGCATGCGCCACAACAGGGCCAAGCCCGGTGGAACCGCCGCCGCCCACCTATGTCGAGCCGCCGCTGGCCGACTATGCCTCGATGTATGCCGCAGTCAGCGATGGTGGCTTCGATCTGCCGGCCATTCCGGTCGACAGGATCGATCCGCAGTTCCTGCGCCAGATCGTTCCCGACCCGACCGGACAGAAGCCGGGAACCATCGTCGTCGATACGACAGGCCATTTCCTCTATCTGGTCCGCCCGGGCGGCCAGGCCATCCGCTATGGCGTCGGTCTCGGCCGTGCCGGCTTCGAATGGTCGGGCGACGCTGTCGTCCAGTGGAAGCAGAAATGGCCGAAATGGACACCGCCGGATGAAATGATCGCCCGGCAGCCGGAATTGAAACAGTACAGCGCCGAGAATGGCGGCATGCCCGGCGGGCTAAAGAACCCGCTCGGCGCGCGCGCGCTCTATCTCTTCCAGGGCAACGTGGATACGCTCTACCGCTTGCACGGCTCGCCAGAGTGGCGCTCGATCGGCAAATCGGTTTCGTCGGGCTGCGTGCGCCTGATGAACCAGGACATCATCGATCTCTACGACCGCGTGCCGTCGAAATCACCGGTCATCGTGACCAGCGATGCCAGGCAGCCGATGGTTGCGGCGGCGACGGCAAACCACAAGGCCATTCCGATCGACGCCGGCGTGCCCGACGGATCGGTACTGCTCGGGCCGGTCAAGGCGATCACGGATTCGATTTTCTGAGCCGACAACATCTATGGACGGGCTCCGGCGCCATGTGTCCAGCGGACGCGCGGCGCTGTAGGGAGTGGGGCCTTGGCTCCCTCCCCGGCCGGAAGTTCAGCGTCCCCTCGACAGGCTCCCCAAGATCCCGCGCACGATCGCGCGTCCGACAGATGAGCCGACCGAACGCACCACCGACTTGATCGCGGCCTCGGCCACGGTCTGGCGATTGGAGGGGCGCGGCGCGGGTGCCCGCCTGCCGCCGGATTGCGGCGGATCGTCATTGCCGAAGCCCGGGATGGTCCAGCGCGAGCCGCCTGTGCCAGCCTGCTGCGCCTGCTGTTCGGCGTCCTGCGCCTCCTTGGCTTTCTTCTGCAGCATCTCGAAAGCCGATTCGCGATCGATGACCTCGTCATACTGGCCGATGACCGGACTTTCAGCGATCAGCTTTTGCCGCTCGGCGGGGGTTATGGGCCCAAGCCGCGACGAGGGTGGCCGAATCAAAGTGCGTTGCACCATGGACGGCACGCCCTTGGCCTCCAGTGTCGAGACCAGCGCCTCGCCGGTGGCGAGTTGGGTGATGGTTGTGGCGCAGTCGAAATCGGGGTTCGGCCGGAACGTCTCTGCCGCCGTCCTCACCGCCTGCTGCTCACGCGGCGTATAGGCGCGCAGCGCGTGCTGGACGCGATTGCCGAGCTGGGCCAGGACCTTTTCGGGAATATCCAGGGGATTCTGCGTGACGAAATAGACGCCGACACCCTTGGAGCGGATCAGGCGGACAACCTGTTCGACGCGGTCGATCAGCACCTTCGGCGCTTCGTCGAACAGCAGGTGCGCCTCGTCGAAGAAGAAGACCAGCTTCGGCTTGTCGGGGTCGCCGACTTCGGGCAGCACCTCGAACAGTTCCGACATCAGCCACAACAGGAAGGTGGCGTAGAGCCGCGGGTTCATCATCAGCTTATCGGCGGCAAGCACGCTGATGGCGCCGCGCCCGTCGCGGGTGGTGCGCATGATGTCGGAGATCCGCAAGGCCGGCTCGCCGAAGAAGTTTGCCGCGCCTTGCTGCTCCAGGACCAGCAGCGTGCGCTGGATGGCCCCCACGGAAGGCTTCGTCACATTGCCGTAGCGCGATCCGATCTCGTCGGCGCGCTCGGCGATGTTGGCGAGCAGCGCCTGCAGGTCCTTCATGTCGAGCAGCAGCAGGCCTTCCTCGTCGGCCAGGCGGAAAGCGATGTTCATAATGCCTTCCTGTGCCTCGGTGAGGTTCATCAGGCGCGACAGAAGCAGCGGCCCCATTTCCGAGACAGTGGCGCGGATCGGATGACCCTGCTCGCCGAACAGGTCCCAGAAGATGACCGGAAATTCCTGGAAGTCATAGGGGTCGAGCTTGACCTGTTCGGCCCGCTTGACCAGGAAATCCTGGGCCGTGCCGATCATGGCGATGCCGGACAGGTCGCCCTTGATGTCGGCGCAGAACACCGGCACGCCGGCATTGGAAAAACCTTCGGCCAATATCTGCAAGGTGACGGTCTTGCCGGTGCCGGTGGCGCCGGTGACCAGGCCATGGCGGTTTCCATATTGCAGCAGCAACTGCTCGGGACGCTGATAGCTGTCGTCCGGCTTGCGGCTGGCGCCGATGAAAATACTGGTGTCGTCAGCCATGTATCCGGTCTCCGCAAACGGGTGTGTCTAAAGCCAATGGCCAAGCCGCAGGTATAGTCAGGCTGCCGCGCAGCGACAATGCCAAATGTCCGGGCCAAATGTCCGGGCCGAATGTCCGGGCCAAACGTCCGGGCCAATCGTCCGGGCCAAACGTCCAAATCGGACTAATCGCCAAAATCGGATTTTTGGAACTTGCGGATTTTGCTGGTGTTTGGCAATCGTTCATGGTTCGTCCACGCAGGCGAACCTATATCCGAAGGGATCGAATTCGGGACCTGGAAGCACATTGCATTGCGATAACCGACCGGGGACCGTAGACTGAAGTGACCCGGGCTGGTGCGGCCACGTAAAGCGAGGAAAATGGATGGGCGCCGGAGCCTTGACCAGGAATGCAGAACCAGCGGATGCCGAGCGCCAGCGATGGCTGGCCTTGGCGGAAAAGGCGTTGGCCGGTGCGTCCTTCGAGGAAAAGCTGGTCTCGCACACCGACGACAACATCCGCATCGAGCCGCTCTACGACCGCGCGACCGGAACCGAGCCGATCGTACGCACCAATCCCCGATCGCCCTGGATCGTCAGCCAACGCGTCGACGACCCCGATATCGATCGCGCCAAGGCCCAGGCCCTGGAAGACATCGCACAGGGCGCGACCGGACTGTCGCTGGTCTTCGAAGGGGCTCCGAACGCGTTCGGCTATGGCCTGCCGAGGACGGCGCAGGCGCTGGAGACGGTGCTGGACGGCGTGCCCCTGAACCGCGTCCAGATCCGCATCGACACCCATCCCTGGAGCCGCCCGATGGCCGACTGGCTGGTGGCGTTCCTGAGCAAGCGCCGCTCCGATCCGGCAAAGCTCAATTTGTCGTTCGGCATCGACCCGGCGGCAATCCTTGCCGGAACCGGCCGGCTGCGCATGTCGATCGAGGCGCTGCAGGAATCGATGCCGCAATCGCTGGCGCATTTCTTCTCGATGGGCGTTCCCGGCGTGCTGCTCGAGGCGGATGGACGCGTCTTCCACAATGCCGGCGCAACGGAAGCGCAGGAGCTCGGCATCATGCTGGCTTCGGCGGTCTCGTATCTGAGGATGTTCGAGAAGGCGCGGCAGCCGCTCGTCTATGCCGCACCCCATATCGGCTTCGCGCTCAGCGTCGACCAGGACCAGTTTCTCTCGATGGCCAAGGTCCGGGCGCTGCGCAGGCTGTGGGCACGGGTGCAGGAGGCCTGCTCGATCCCCAATTCCACGGCCAACATCCATGCCGAGACATCGTTTCGCATGATGACCGCGCTGGACCCGGAAACCAACATACTGCGAACGACGATCGGCTGCTTCGCCGCAGCCGCGGGGGGCGCCGATTCGATCTCCATCCTGCCGCATACGATCGCGCACGGCCTACCGGCACCTTTTGCCCGCCGCGTCGCGCGCAACGCGCAGCTGATCATGGCCAATGAAAGCCATGTCGATCATGTCGCCGATCCTGCCTTTGGTTCCGGCGCGGTCGAAGCCTTGACCACCGATCTCTGCGAGGCAGCGTGGGCGGAGTTGCAGGCGATCGAGGCTGAAAGAGGTGTGCTGTCCAGCCTTCAGGGCGGGCATATCCAGCAGCGTGTCCGTGCTGCCGCCGCACGGCGCGACGCCGCCTTCAAGACGGGCGAGCGGGCCCTGATCGGCACCACGCTCTATCCGCAGCAGGGCGAACGTCCGGTCGAGACGCTGGACGCGCAGCATCGGCCAGCCTTCACCGAAGGCATCGTCCTGTGCGAACCGCTGTTTCCCGTGCGCATCGACCAATCCATCGGGGCCGCTTCTTGATTCCGGAATTCAGTCAGATCGGCTGGACGCCGCCACGACGGGCACCCATCGAGGTCAAGGGGCAGCGGACGACGCCGGAAGGTCTTGCCGTCAAGCATCTGTACGGTCAGGCCGACCTCAAGGGCCTGCCATTTCTCGATACCTACCCGGGCCTGCCGCCCTTCGTGCGGGGTCCCTACCCGACCATGTATGTCCAGCAGCCGTGGACGATCCGGCAATATGCCGGCTTCTCGACGGCCGAGGAGTCCAACGCCTTCTACCGGCGCAATCTGGCCGCCGGCCAGAAAGGCCTGTCGGTCGCCTTCGATCTCGCCACCCATCGCGGCTATGACAGCGACCATCCGCGCGTCGCCGGCGATGTCGGCATGGCGGGCGTCGCCATCGATTCCATGCTCGACATGCGGCAACTCTTCGACGGGATTCCGCTCGGCGAGATGACGGTGTCGATGACGATGAACGGCGCGGTGCTGCCGATCATGGCGCTTTACATCGTCGCCGCGGAAGAACAGGGCGTCGCGCAGAAGGATCTGGCGGGCACCATTCAGAACGACATCCTGAAGGAGTTCATGGTCCGCAACACCTACATCTACCCGCCAGAACCATCGATGCGGATCGTTTCGGACATCTTCTCCTACACGTCGAAGAACATGCCGAAGTTCAATTCGATATCGATCTCCGGCTACCACATGCAGGAAGCGGGTGCGACGGCCGACCTGGAGCTTGCCTATACGATCGCCGACGGCATCGAATATGCCCGTGCCGGTGTTGCGGCGGGCCTCGATATCGACCGCTTCGCGCCGCGCCTGTCCTTCTTCTGGGCGATCGGCATGAACTTCTTCATGGAAGTCGCCAAGCTCAGGGCCGCGCGCCTGCTGTGGGCGACCCTGATGAAAAAGAATTTTGCGCCGAAGGACGAGCGCTCGCTGTCGCTGCGCACCCATTGCCAGACGTCCGGCTGGTCGCTGACGGCGCAGGACCCCTACAACAACATCATCCGCACCATGATCGAGGCGATGGCGGCCACGCAGGGCCACACCCAGTCGCTGCACACCAACTCCTTCGACGAGGCGATGGCGCTGCCGACCGACCATTCGGCGCGCATCGCCCGCAACACGCAGTTGATCCTGCAAAAGGAATCCGGCACCACGCGCATCATAGATCCGTGGGGCGGGTCGGCTTACCTCGAACGGCTGACGCACGACCTGGCGGCACGCGCGCTGAGCCATATCGAGGAGGTCGAGGCGCTCGGCGGCTGGGCCGCCGCGACCGAACAAGGCATTCCGAAGCTGCGCATCGAGGAAGCGGCGGCGCGCACGCAGGCACGCATCGATTCCGGCGAGCAGATGCTGGTCGGGGTCAATGCGCATCGGCCGGAGAACGACATCGCGGTCGACGTCCTCAAGATCGACAATGCCGAGGTCAGGGCCCGGCAATTGTCGAAGCTGCAGCGGCTGAAAGGCACGCGCGACGTCGTCGCCGTCGAAAGCGCGCTCGACGCGCTGACCCATGCCGCGCAGGGCAATGAAAACCTGCTGGAATTCGCCATCCGCGCCGCGCGCGCCAATGCCACGGTCGGCGAAATCTCGTTTGCCCTGGAGAAAGTCTTCGGCCGGCACATTGCTACGGTGCAAACCATTTCCGGCGTCTATCGCAAGGCGCTTGGCGACAGCCCGGTGGTCGACGGGCTGCAGGACAAGCTCGATGCTTTCGGGAAGAAATTTGGCGGCAAGCCGCGCATCCTGGTGGCCAAGATGGGACAGGACGGGCACGACCGCGGGCAGAAGGTGATCGCCACGGCCTTCGCCGATCTCGGCTTCGACGTCACGGTCGGCCCGATGTTCCAGACACCGGAAGAGATCGCGAAACTGGCGGTCGAGCATGACGTCCATATTATCGGCGCCTCATCGCTGGCGGCGGGGCACCTGACGCTGATCCCCGAGTTGCGCGATGCGCTGAAAAAGCTCGGCCGAGGCGACATGCTGATCGTGGCAGGCGGCGTCATCCCGCCACAGGACTATGAGGCTGTGCTGCGGGCTGGCGCTGCCGAGATCTTCCCGCCGGGTACCGTTATCCCGGAAGCGGCGGATCGGTTGATGGATCGGTTGCTGGCGGGGTGAGCGAAACATTGGCCAAGTAGACAAAACCGACTGGCGTCAGCCATCCGAGAGCTTAACGATCTCCCATTCCTTGCCGTTCACCACGGCCAAGTCGCCGACCTTCTTGCCGAACAGGGCCACGGCCATCGGCGAAACATGCGAGATTGAGCCCTTGGTCGGATCGGCTTCATCCTCGCCGACGATCTTCCAGTGCACCTTCCTGCCGTCATCGCCCTCGAGCGTGACGCCCATGCCGAAGCGAACTAAGTCGCTGCCCGGCTCAGGCACGGACAATTCGGCACTTTCACGCCTTGCGGCCCAGTAGCGCAGGTCGCGCGACACGACCGCGATGCGCTCACGGTCGCCTTTTCGTTCGGCTTTCGCCAGAATGTCGCGCAAATCGCCCAGATTGTCCTCGATCTGCGCCAAGCCACGCTGCGTCACCAGATTGCGGTGCGTGCTGATCGGCCGCTCTCCGACGCCGGCGATGGCGTTCTCGCTGTCTTCCTCGCGTGTAAAAGCTCTGCTCATCAATTGAACTTAGGCTCCGACCGGCTGTTCGACAAGCCATTGCCGGCCCCGCGAAAGACAGGCCAGTCGTCTGGCACGATTCCTGCGATGCCGGGGTTGAACACCAGGATCCTGTGCCGATGTTGAACAGACGAACGCTGCTGATGCAGACCACCGGCTTTGCCGTCATCGGTCTCTCGCTTGGCAAGGCGGCGGCCGCCAGCCTTGCCGGCATCGAGAAGGCCTCGATGCGCGGCTCGATCAACGCCACCGAACTTGGCGTGCAGCCCGGCACTTTCGACGACCAGAGCAAGGCCTTTGCCAAGCTGCTGCGCGACGCAAACAGCCGCGATTTGCCGGTGTTCCTGCCAGGCGGCACCTATGTGGTGTCCAATCTTTCACTGCCCAGCCGCGTGCGTCTTTCGGGCGTGCCTGGGGCAACGCGGATCGTCTACGGCGGCGACGGCCATCTGTTCATGGCCGAACAGGCCGACCATGTCGAACTGAGCGGGCTGGTTTTCGATGGTTCGAACCGGTCGATGGGCGATTATGCGCAAGGACTGCTCGATCTGCGCCGGGTCGCGCATCTGGTCGTCGACAATTGCCAGGTAACCGGCAGCGGCAAGAACGGAATTGCGCTGGAACACGCCGCGGGCCGCATCGAACGCTCGGACATATCGGGCGCCGCCGATGCCGGCATCTATTCGGTCGAAGCCGCCGGCCTGTCGATAACTGATAACACCGTCTCCGACTGTGCCAATGGCGGCATTCTCGTACACCGCTGGCAGGCGGCGGAAGACGGCACCATGGTCACCGGCAACCGCGTCGAACGCATCGGCGCGCGCAGCGGCGGAACCGGCCAGAACGGCAACGGCATCAACGCCTTCCGAGCCGGAAATGTCATCATCTCGGGAAATGTCCTCTCCGACTGCGCTTTTTCGGCGATCCGCGCCAACAGTTCCAGCAACCTGCAGGTATCAGGCAACACCTGCTCGCGCTCGGGCGAAACGGCCGTCTATTCCGAATTCTCCTTCGAGGGCGCCGTCATCAGCAACAACATCGTCGACAGCGCGGCCAACGGCATCTCGATCGTCAACTTCAACGAAGGCGGCCGCATGGGCGTCTGCTCGGGCAACATCGTGCGCAATCTGTCGACCAGCGGCCCCTACCCCGCCGATGCGCCTGGGTTCGGCGTCGGCATCGGCGTCGAGGCCGACACCACCGTTTCCAACAACGTCATCGAGAACGCACCGCTCTACGGCATGCAGATCGGCTGGGGGCAGTACCTACGCAATGTCGTTGCCACCGGCAACATCATCCGCAAGGCTGGAACCGGCATCGTCGTCAGCGTGGTCGAGGGCGCCGGTACGGCCATCATATCAGACAACGTCATCGACGGCGCGCTGAAGGGCGCCATCGTTGGCCAGCGCTGGGCCGATCCTGCGACAGGCGACCTGACGTCATCCGACAATACCGGCTATGCCCATCTGACCGTCGAGCGCAATCACGTCAGCTGAAGACCGTCCTCAATTGAGAGCTGCGGTCGGCCTCAGCGCTCCGACCTTGGCGCCGATCCGGCTTTCGATCGGGGCATTTGCCATTGCGGCCAGCTTCGCCGACAGGGCCTCGTCCGCATGCAGCAGTTTGGCAAGGACGGCAGCAGCGACGGCCTCGCCGGCGCGGCCGGCACCATCATCGCATTTGATCGCTATGCCGAGGCCAAGTTCAGGTATCGCGCTACAGTGGACACCTTCGGCGCCGCCTTTCGCAAATATCCGCCCGGGTGCGGCTTCCATCAAAGCGACATCGGCACGGCCGGTGCCGGCGACAAAGAACGGTTCCGCCATGCAGGCCGAGAGCAAGCGTTTCGCGGCCTTGGCTCGCTCAGGGCCAAAGCCATTCGTCGTGGCCATGCGGGCAAAGCCGAGCGCGAAACTTTTCAGCGGCACGGCATAGGTCGGGATCGAACAGCCATCGATCGCCCGCTCATCCGCGCCGTGCACAGCGCCGGTCACTGCCTGCATGGCGTCGCGCACCATCTCCTGCAGAGCGTGTCCCGCCTTGACGTAGCCGCCATGCGCGATGCCGGAGTGCACGCAGGTGCAGAGAAAGCCGGAGTGCTTGCCGGAGCAGTTGTTGTGCAGCGCGTTGGGCGAGCCGCCGGCCCGAGCGAGCGCAATCTCCGCGTCGTGGTTCGAGGGCCAATGCGCACCGCATTCGAGCGCTGAGCCATCCAGCCCGGCCCTGGCCAACATCGAACGTGCCAACTCGACATGCGCCGGCTCGCCCGAATGGGACGCGCAGGCGAGTGCCAGCTCGCGGTCACCGAAGCTGTAGGCATCGGCAGCACCCGTTTCGACCAGCGGCAAGGCCTGGATCGCCTTGACCGCCGAGCGTGGAAACACCGGTTTCGAGGTGTCGCCGATCTCCAGCAACGGCTTGCCGTCGGCATCGAAGACCGCGACCGCACCGAGATGCACGCTCTCGACGATGGCGCCGCGCAAGACTTCGATCAGAACCGGATTTGTCATGCCACCTCCCGTAGATGCGGGCGGTTTACCTGATCCGGTCGAGAATGGAAACGTAGTTGGCGACCGCAGCACCGCCCATGTTGAAGATGCCGCCGAGCTTTGCGCCGGGCACCTGGATGCCGCCGGCCTCGCCGACAAGCTGCATGGCGGTCAGCACGTGCATGGAGACACCGGTGGCGCCGATCGGGTGGCCCTTGGCCTTCAATCCACCGGAGGGGTTGACCGGCAGGCGGCCGTCCTTGGCCGTGGTGCCGTCCAGCGCGAGCTTGGCGCCCTCGCCCGGCCTGGCGAGGCCCATCGCTTCATACTCGATCAGTTCGGCAATGGTGAAGCAGTCATGCGTCTCGACGAAAGAGAGATCGTCGAGCGTCACGCCGGCACTCTTCAGTGCCCGGGTCCAGGCCTGCTCGCAGCCCTCGAAGGTCAGGATGTCGCGCTTCGACATCGGCAGGAAATCCTGGACATGCTCATTGGCGCGGAAGGCAACCGCCCGGCGCATTTTCAGAGCCGTCGCCGTGTCGGCAAGGATAAGGGCGGCGGCGCCGTCCGAAACCAGCGAACAGTCGGTACGCTTGAGCGGACCGGCAACGAAGGGGTTCTTCTCGCTCTCCTGCCGGCAGAACTCATAGCCGAAATCCTTGCGCATCTGCGCATAGGGATTGTCGACGCCGTTCTTGTGGTTCTTGGCGGCGATCATCGCCAGCGCGTCGGACTGGTCGCCATAGCGCTGGAAATAGTCCTGCGCGATCTTGCCGAAGACGCCGGCGAAGCCGCCCGGCGTCTCGCCGTCCTCCGGCAGATAGGATGCCTTCAGCAGGTTCTTGCCGATTTCGGGACCGGGCGTCGTCGTCATCTGCTCGGCGCCGACCACCAGTACGATGCGGGCGGCATTGGCGTCGATGGCGCGGACCCCTTGCCTGACCGCCGCCGACCCGGTGGCGCAAGCATTCTCGACACGTGTCGCCGGCTTGAAGCGCAGCCGGTCATCAGCCTGGAGCACCAGGCTGGCGGTGAAATCCTGCGCCGAAAAACCGGCGTTGAAATGGCCGAGGACAATCTCGTCGACTTCGTCCGGGCCGATGCCGGCATGGTCGAGTGCGTCGGTCGCCACCTTGACGATCAGGTTTTCGAGCGTCTCGCCTTCGAGCTTGCCAAAGCGCGAATGCGCCCATCCGACGATGCATGCGGTCATGGCGGTCTCCATCGTTAGCGCCAGCCTGGCACTGGCTCACGGCTCACGTCGCCTTCATTGTTCAAATATAAACATTCCTGCCTCGGCAGTGAAGGGGCCGGAACCGGACAATCGCTTGGTACAGGTTGCGCCAGCGTTGATTTTTTGTTGATTGACGCGTCAATAAAAAATAATCTGCCCCGCAAAAGCCGGGAACAGCATGCCGAAAATCGGAATGGAGCCACTGCGCCGCAAGGCGCTCATCGACGCGACGATCTCGGCGATCGGCGAGCGCGGTTCGCTCGACGTGACCATGTCCGAGATCGCCGGGCGGGCTGGCGTATCCTCGGCGCTTGCCCATCACTATTTCGGCGCCAAGGACGAATTGCTGCTGGCGACGATGCGGCACATACTGGGCGAACTGACCATCGACATGCGGCGCGCTTTTCAATCCGCCGCTTCCCCGCGCGAACGCGTTTCGGCGGTGGTGGCCGTCAACTTCTCCGACATCCAGTTCCAGCCGCAAACCATCGCCGCATGGCTCGCCTTCTACGTCGAGGCACAGAAGTCGTCCGCGCTACGCCGCCTGCTCAGGGTCTATGCGCGGCGGCTGCACTCGAACTTGATGAGCGGGCTCATCGGCATCCTGCCCAGGGCCGAGGCCGACCGCGCCGCCGAGGCGACCGCGGCTATGATCGACGGGCTCTATATCAGGCGGGCGTTGAAGGACGGCGTGCCCGACGCCGCGACCGCGATCGCGCTCGTCGAAGACTATCTCGAAATCAAACTCGGCGAGCGGCGGAAGCAGTGACAGCGAAGCGACCCAATTTCCTGATCGTCATGGTCGATCAGCTCAACGGAACCTTGTTTCCGGACGGGCCGGCGGACTTCCTGCACGTGCCGCATCTCAGGGCGCTCGCTGCCCGCTCGGCACGCTTTGCCAACAATTACACCGCCTCGCCGCTCTGCGCGCCGGGCCGTGCCTCGTTCATGAGCGGTCAGTTGCCGTCGCGAACCGGGGTCTATGACAATGCGGCCGAATTCGCCTCGTCGATCCCGACCTTCGCCCACCATCTGCGCGCCGCCGGCTATTACACCTGCCTCTCTGGCAAGATGCATTTCGTCGGGCCGGACCAGATGCACGGTTTCGAGGAGCGCTTGACCACAGACATCTATCCGGCCGACTTCGGCTGGACGCCGGACTACCGCAAACCCGGCGAACGCATCGAATGGTGGTACCACAATCTGGGTTCGGTCACCGGCGCCGGCGTCGCCGAGACCACCAACCAGATGGAATATGACGATGAGGTCGTGTTCCTGGCCACGCAGAAGCTCTATCAGCTTTCGCGCGAACAGGACGATGGGAACCATCGGCCCTGGTGCCTCACCGTTTCGCTGTCGCACCCTCACGACCCCTATGTCGCGCGCAAGCAGTATTGGGATCTCTACGAGCACTGCCAGGCGCTCGACCCGGAAACGGGTTTTATCGCGCAGGACGAACAGGACACGCATTCACAGCGGCTATACCTCGCCAGCGATTATCCGTCGTTCGAGATCACGCCCGAGCAGGTACGTCGCTCGCGGCGCGGTTATTTCGCCAACATCTCCTATGTCGACGACAAGCTCGGAGAGGTTCTGGACGTCCTCAAGCGCACGCGTATGCTCGACGACACCATCATCCTGTTCTGCTCGGACCATGGCGACATGCTTGGCGAGCGCGGCCTGTGGTTCAAGATGAGCTTCTTCGAGGGCTCGGCGCGGGTGCCGCTGATGATCGCCGGCAAGGGCGTGCCGGCCGGGCTGATCGAGGCGCCGGTCTCCAATCTCGACGTGACGCCGACGCTCTGTGACCTCGCCGGCATCGACATCGATGCAATCGCGCCGTGGACCGACGGCCAGTCGCTGCTGCCGCTCACCAAAGGTGGGCAACGCAGCGCCCCTGTGTTGATCGAATATGCCGCCGAAGGCTCCTACGCACCGCTGGTGGCGATCCGCGACGGCGGATACAAATTCATCCACTGCGAGCTCGACCCGCCGCAGCTGTTCGATCTCGAAGCCGATCCGCTGGAGCGGGTCAATCTGGCCAACGATCCGGCCAAGGCGGCGTTGGTGTCGGTCTTCATGGACAAGGTCCGGGCGCGCTGGGACATGGCCAAATTCGATGCCGCCGTGCGCGAGAGCCAGGCGCGGCGCTGGGTGGTCTATCCAGCGCTGCGCAACGGCGCCTATTACCCCTGGGATTTCCAGCCGCTGCAGAAGGCATCCGAGCGCTACATGCGCAACCACATGAACCTCGACAATCTCGAGGAAAGCAAAAGGTATCCGCGAGGCGAATGATGACAAGTCCTGTCCCCTCCCTCGACCATCTCAAGGAGGCCTATGCGGTCACATCCAGGGCGACGCAGATCACGCCGCTGCTGGAATCGGCGGCCCTTGCGCGCGAGACCGGTGCGGCCCGCGTCTTCATCAAGCCGGAATCGCTGCAATGGGCGGGATCGTTCAAGATACGCGGCGCTTATTGGCGGCTGAAGCGGCTTTCCGCCGAGGAGGCGAAGAAGGGCGTCGTCGCCTATTCCTCCGGCAATTTCGCACAAGGGCTGGCGGCCGCCGGCCAGGCGCTCGGCATTCCGGTCACCATCGTCATGCCGATCGATGCGCCGGCCGCCAAGCGCGATGCCACGGCCGGCTACGGCGCACGCGTCGTGCTGACCGATCATGGCGAGCGCGCGCGTGAAGAGGTTGCCGCCGCCAAGGCGCGCGAGATCGCCGAGACGGAAGGCCTGGCACTGCTGCATCCGTTCGACGATCCGGAGATCGTCGCCGGCCAGGCGGGCGCCGGCCTCGAGGCGCTCGACCAGCTCTCGGCCAAGGATGCCAGCGCCGACCTGTTGTTCTGCTCGGTCGGCGGCGGCGGACTGATCGGCGGTGTGTCGCTCGCATTCCATTATCTGTCGCCGGCAACCGAGATCATCGGCGTCGAGCCCGAAGGTTTCAATGGCATGGGTTCATCGCTGGCGCATGGCAGCATCGAAACCATGCCGATCGGCCCGAAGTCGATCTGCGACGGATTGATGTCGCGGCGGCCGGGCGACGCGCCCTTCGCGGCGGTCAAGACTGCCGGCGTTCGTGGCATCACGGTCGACGATCAATCGGTGCGGCGCGCCATGCGGATCGCCTTCGAGCGGATGAAGCTGGTGCTCGAACCGTCGGGCGCTGCGTCGCTGGCGGCGTTGCTCGGCGGCAAGGTGGATGTGCGCGGCAAGACCGTGCTCGTGGTGGCAACCGGCGGCAATGTCTCGCTCGCCGATTTTATGGCGCATATGAACCATGCTTGAAGCGGATTTCGTCATCATCGGCTCCGGCTCGGCCGGCTCGGCCATGGCCTACAGGCTGTCGGAGGACGGCAAGCATTCGGTGATCGTCATCGAGTTCGGCGGCTCGGATATCGGCCCGCTGATCCAGATGCCATCGGCGCTGTCGATCCCGCTCAACATGAGCCTCTACGACTGGGGCTTTGCCAGCGAGCCGGAGCCGCATCTGGGCGGCCGCGTGCTGGCTACGCCGCGCGGCAAGGTGATCGGCGGTTCATCCTCGATCAACGGCATGGTCTATGTGCGCGGCCACGCCCGTGACTTCGACCATTGGGCCGAACAGGGAGCGGCCGGCTGGGGCTTTGCCGACGTTCTTCCCTACTTCAAGCGCATGGAGGATTCGGACGGCGGCGAGGACGGCTGGCGCGGCCGCGGCGGGCCGCTGCACGTGCAGCGCGGCTCACGGCGCAATCCACTTTATGGCGCTTTCGTCGACGCGGGCCGCCAGGCCGGGTTCGAATTGACCGACGACTACAACGGATCGAAGCAGGAAGGCTTCGGGCCGATGGAGCAGACCATTCAGGGCGGCCGCCGCTGGTCGGCGGCATCAGCCTATCTGAGGCCGGCGCTCAGGCGCAAAAACGTGAGTCTGGTCAAGGGCTTTGCCCGCCGGGTGATCATCGAGAATCAACGCGCCATCGGCGTCGAGATCGAAGCTCACAAACAGATTCAGGTCGTTAAGGCGCGACGCGAGGTGATCGTCGCCGCCTCGTCGATCAATTCGCCCAAGATCCTGATGCTGTCCGGCATCGGCCCGGCTGAGCATTTGCGCGAAAACGGCATTGCCGTGCTCGCCGACAGGCCCGGCGTCGGCCGCAATCTGCAGGATCACATGGAGCTCTACATCCAGCAGGAATCGACCAAGCCGATCACGCTCAATTCGGTGCTGAACCCGTTCTCGAAGGCGCTCATCGGCGCGCAATGGCTGTTCTTCAAGTCGGGCCTCGGCGCCACCAACCATTTCGAGGCAGCCGCCTTCGTGCGCTCGCGCGCCGGCATCGACTATCCCGATATCCAGTACCACTTCATCCCGGCGGCGGTTCGCTATGACGGCAAGGCGGCGGCCAAGTCGCATGGTTTCCAGGCGCATGTCGGGCCGATGCGCTCGAAGTCGCGCGGCTCGGTGACGCTGCGGTCGCCGGATCCGAAATCGAAGCCGGTGATCCGCTTCAACTACATGTCGCATCCGGACGACTGGGTGGAGTTCCGCCACTGCATCCGGCTGACCCGCGAGATCTTCGGCCAGACGGCATTCGATGCCTATCGCGGCCAAGAAATCTCGCCGGGCAGCCATGTGCAGTCGGACGACGATCTCGACGTCTTCATCAGGGATCACGCCGAGAGCGCCTACCATCCCTGCGGCACCTGCAAGATGGGCCGCGCCGACGATGCGATGAGCGTCGTCGATCCGGAGTGCCGGGTGATCGGCGTCGAAGGATTGCGGGTCGCGGACTCCTCGATCTTCCCGCGCGTCACCAACGGCAATCTCAATGGACCGTCGATCATGACCGGCGAAAAGGCATCCGACCACATACTGGGCCGCACGCCACTGGCGCCGTCCAACCAGGAACCATGGATCAATCCGCGCTGGCAGGCGTCGGACAGATAGAGCATGATCCGGCGAACGTCCGGCCCAGGCGAATAGAATTTGGAGACCTCCCATGCGCGCCCAGCCCACGGCATCGCACTATGTCAACGGACGCTACGTTGACGACGAGCAAGGCGCGCCGCTGCCGGTCATCTATCCGGCCACCGGCGAGACCATCGCCATGCTGCGCGCGGCGACGCCGAACGTGCTGGAGTTGGCCATCGAGGCCGCACGGGCAGCACAACCCGCCTGGGCGCGGTTGAAGCCGGTCGAGCGCGGCCGCATCCTGCGCCGCGCCGCCGACATTTTGCGCGCCCGCAACGCCGACCTTGCCCGCATCGAGACGCTCGATACCGGCAAGGCGATCCAGGAAACTCTGGTGGCGGACGCGCCTTCCGCCGCCGATTGCCTTGAATATTTCGGCAGCGCGGTCGCCGCCTACAATGGCGAATCCGTCGACCTCGGCGGCCCCTTCGCCTATACGCGGCGCGAGGCCCTCGGCGTCTGCGTCGGCATCGGCGCCTGGAACTATCCGATCCAGATCGCCGGCTGGAAGTCCGCGCCCGCGCTCGCCATGGGCAACGCCATGGTGTTCAAGCCATCGGAAAACACACCGCTGTCGGCGCTGGCGCTGGCCGAGATCTACAGCGAGGCCGGCCTGCCCGATGGGTTGTTCAATGTCGTGCAGGGTTATGGCGATGTCGGCGCCGGCCTCGTCGGCCACGATGTCGTCGCCAAGGTTTCGGTGACCGGCTCGGTGCCGACCGGCCGCGAGGTGCTGTCGCTTGCCGGCTCCAAGATGAAGCACGCAACGATGGAGCTCGGCGGCAAGTCGCCACTGATCGTCTTCGACGACGCCGACATCGAAAACGCCATTGGCGGCGCCATGCTCGGCAATTTCTATTCGACCGGCCAGATCTGCTCCAACGGCACGCGCGTCTTCGTGCAGAGTGGCATTCACGACCGCTTTGTCGAAAGGCTAGTCGAGCGAACCAAGAAAATCCGTATCGGCGACCCACTCGATCCCGAGACCCAGATGGGGCCGCTGGTCTCGAAAGCGCAGCATGAGAAGGTCGTCGGCTATATCGGCATCGGCAAGCAGGACGGCGCCACGCTGGCTTGCGGCGGCAACGTGCCTTCGCTGCAAGGTTTTGACGGCGGGTTCTTCGTCGAGCCGACGGTGTTCACCGGGGTCACCGACACCATGCGCATCGCCCGCGAGGAAATTTTCGGACCTGTCATGAGCGTGCTGAAATTCGACGGTGAGGACGAAGTGATCGACCGCGCCAACGACACCGAGTTCGGCCTTGCCGCCGGCGTGTTCACCCGCGATCTACCGCGCGCCCACCGCGTCATCGCCGAGCTGCAGGCGGGCACCTGCTGGATCAATGCCTACAATCTGACGCCGGTCGAACTCCCGTTCGGCGGCTTCAAGCAGTCCGGCATAGGCCGGGAAAATTCGCTGGCGGCGCTGGCACTCTACTCGCAGCTGAAATCGGTCTACGTCGAGACGGGGGACGTGGCGAGCCCGTATTGAGAGGTCGGCGGGACAGCGCCCCCCTCTGTCCTGCCGGACATCTCCCCCTCAAGGGGAGAGATCGGACGTCACTCTCGGTTTCGCCAATCACCGACGTTGCAGAAAGGGCGGCAAGGCCCAAGCTGCCAATCTCCCCCCTTGAGGGGGAGATGTCCGGCAGGACAGAGGGGGGCGTGAAGGAATGAGGCGGTCGTCAACTAGCTTCTCTCCGCCGTCCCGTCCAGATACTGCGTCAGCGCGCAGACCAGATGATAGAAAATGCTGGCTGGAACGTCGGATGCCAAGGAGCGGCCGCGCTCGTCGATGCGGTCGATCCATAGGCCCAGCGGCGCCGGATCGATGTGCCAGCGGAACAGCCGGCCGACGCGCGCCTCTATCTCCGGCTTGAGATCGGGGCCGCCTGAGCCATTCAGCGCAATTGCCGCCTTGACCGCTTCAGCCTGCGGCCAACTGCGTGACGCCAGGTCGAGCGGCAGGCCTTGCCGCGAGACCGCGCCATAGGCAAGGCCCGTGGCGCGGTTGAGACCGCTGGCGATTGCCGAGGCGTAGAGTTTTCTGGCGAAGCCGCGCAATTCGGCCTGGCCGCTGCGCTCGGCGAAATCGACCAGCAGCGAGGCCCATTCGAAATGATGGCCAGGCTCGGTCCAGAGTCCCTTGTCACCAGCGGCCGGCTTCCATTCGGCGTCGAAATATTCGCCGAGCGTCCAGCTTTCAGGATCGAAGAAATGGCTGCGGAAAAGGTCGATGATGCGTGCGGCACGGCGCAGATGGGCACGCTCTCCGGTGGCCTGATGCCAGGCCAGGAACGCCTCGAGCAGATGCATGTGCGGGTTGGAGCGCCGCTCGCCCTCCCCGTCCGATGTTTCGAGGAACCCGGTCATGCGGCTGTCCTCGAGATGGGCATCGAGAAAAGCGAAGGTTTCCTCGCCGAGCCGAAGAGCATCCGGATTGCCCGACATATGTGCATGCGCCAGCGCCAGCAGAACGCAGGAATGGTCGTAGGTATCCTCCGTGGCATCGGCAACGGAGCCGTCGACATTCAGCGTGCGCACCCAACCGCCGCGGTCGGTGCGCCCCTTCCCTGCCATGAAGTCGATGCCATGTGCGATCAGCCGGTCGGCCGGACCGTCCCAACCGCGCGCGCTGGCGACGGCGAAGGCATAGACCTGGCGAGCTTGCGTGCGCATGCGTTTGGGCTTCATCAGCGGGGAGCCGTCAAAGCCAAGCGCTTCGTGGAAGCCGCCGTGGCGCTCGTCGACACCTGATGTCGACCACAATGGCAAGGTTTCCTGAAACAGCCAGTGATGCACGCGCCGCCGCCAGGCGCCACTTTCAATGACGCGATCATGGGCAGGCGTGAACCGTGTTTCGAGCCGGCCCGACCTCTCCAACTGCTCGACGACTTTTTTGACGTGCTGGCTGTGGCTGACAGGAGCGACGAAAGTGGCGTCAGCGGTCGAAACGATGGCAACATCCTTCATGCCGATGGCGGACAACAGGCGACCGTCGCCGCGGATGTACGAATTTTCGCAATCAATGGCGACGACATCGCCGACAATGACATTGCCCCTGCTGTCGGACGGGCCGACATCGAGCAGTGATTGCCAGGAACCAAGATCGTTCCACCGGAAACCGGCCGGCACCATCGCGATGTCCTTCGCCCGCTCCATAATGGCGTAGTCGATCGAGTTGGACGGAATGGCCGCGTAGAGTTCGAGCGGCATATAGAGGCCTGACAGATCCGATGTCGCCGCCCTGTAGGCTGCTTCGGTGGCCTGCCAGATGTCCGGCTGGAAGGCGGCAAATGCATCTCGCATGGCGCTGGCGCGAAACAGGAAGATGCCGGTGTTCCAGTAGAAATTTCCGGCTTTGAGATAGCCTTGCGCAGTCGCAAGGTCCGGCTTTTCGACGAAGCGTGAGACGTCGAAGATGCCGCCACTTTCGGCCGCGACCTCGATATAGCCATAGCCGGTTTCGGGTTGCGCCGGCTTTATGCCGAACACCACAAGTCGGCCTGCGCGTGCCGCCTCGGCACCCGCCTCTATGCTCTGCCAGAATTGCCTTGCCGTCGATATTTCGTGGTCCGACGGCACCACCAGGACCAGGCTGTCGCCGAACTCGGACAAAGTGCGCAGCGTCGCCAGCGCGACGGCGGCAGCGGTGTTTCGCCCCGTGGGCTCGAACAGCGGACCGCCGCCGGCGAGATCGAGGCCGGCAAGATCGGCATGCACACGTTCGGCATGGCGCTCCGACGCGATCAGGAAGATCGGCGTTTCGCCGCCGGATCTTGCCGCCAGCCGACGCAAGGTCTTGGCCAGCATCGAGCCATCGCCCGACAGGTCATGGAACTGCTTGGGATTGTCCTCGCGTGACAGCGGCCAGAGCCGCGAGCCAACGCCGCCGCTCATGACAAAACTGACAATTCGATCGGTCATTCGGGTCTCGTATTCAAAAAAGCGGCGGTTGGCGCCCGACACAAGCCTTTAGCCCGTGTTCGTCCAGTTGGAAATGCGGCAACTCCTATCGGTTCGAGATGTCGACAGGGATCGGTTCTGCGACATTTCCACTGGTGATGGTGGCTTCGGCCTCATGCGTCGAGATCGAGGTCAGGCTGGCCGAATCACAGCTCAGAAAGTCTGGTTATAGGCGCCGACTTCGGGGCTGCGGCGCAGCACGGCGTCGACGGCCTCGAACATCTGGCGGCGACGCTGCGACGAGACCGGGCTTTCGACGACCACGACGAGCTCAGGCTTGTTCGAAGACGCCCGCACCAGCCCCCAGGTGCCGTCCTCGGAGACGACACGCACGCCGTTGACGGTGATCAGGTCCGATATCTTCTGGCCGGCGAAAGCGGCGCCGTCTCGCATCATCGCCTGAAAGTCGGAGACCACCCGCTCGACCACGCCATACTTCACGTCGTCGGCGCAGTGCGGCGACATGGTCGGTGTGCCGAAGGTCAGCGGCAGCGCACGGTAGAGGTCGGCCATCGAGCTGTCCGGGTTGCGGTCGAGCATCTGGCAGATGGCGATGGCCGTGACCAGCCCATCGTCGTAGCCGCGCCCGATCGGCGGATTGAAGAAGAAATGCCCCGATTTCTCGAACCCGGCGACGGCGCCGAGTTCGGCGACACGCCGCTTGATGTAGGAGTGGCCGGTCTTCCAGTAGTCGGTGACGGCGCCATTGGCCTTGAGCACGCTGTCGGTGTTGAACAGCCCGGTCGACTTGACGTCGACCACGAAGGTCGAACCCGGGTGCTGGCCGGAGATGTCGCGCGCGAGCATCACGCCGACCTTGTCGGCAAAAATCTCGTTGCCTTCATTGTCGACCACGCCGCAGCGGTCGCCGTCGCCGTCAAAACCCAACCCAACATCGGCGCCGGTCTCCAGAACCTTGTCCCTTATGGCATGCAGCATCTGCATGTCTTCGGGGTTGGGGTTGTAGCGCGGAAAGGTGTGGTCGAGTTCGGTATCGAGCGGGATCACCTCGCAGCCGATGCGCTGCAACGCTTCCGGGGCAAAAGCGCCGGCAGTGCCGTTGCCGCAGGCGGCGACCACTTTCAGCTTTCGCGCGATACGCTTGTCCCTGGTCAGGTCGTCGAGATAGGTGGCGCGAAAATCGCGGATGAAATCATAGGAACCACCGCCGACAAGGTCGAAATCTCCGGCCTGCACGATCGCCTTCAGCGCGCTCATCTCCTCGGGTCCGAAGGTCAGTGGCCGCGCCGCTCCCATCTTGACGCCGGTCCAGCCATTTTCGTTGTGCGAGGCGGTGACCATGGCCACCGACTGGGTTTCCAGCGCGAACTGGGCGAAATAAGCCATCGGCGACAGCGCCAGGCCAATATCCCTCACCCGTGCGCCCGCGGCCATCAATCCGGACACCAGCGCCAGCTTGATCGACAATGAATAGGAACGGAAATCATGCCCGGTGACGATGTCGGGACCGGCGCCGAGACGGCGGATCAGCGTGCCAAGCCCCATGCCGAGCGCCTGGACACCGATCAGGTTGAGCTCCGGCGGCACAGCCGAACCGGGGTGGCCAAACCACCAGCGGGCATCATATTCGCGGAAGCCAGACGGCTTTATCAGCGCCTCGGTTTCGAATTCGAAGCTGTTGGGCAAGGCCTCGCCGACGATCCTGGGGGTCAAGACTGGAAAACTCCAAATGGCTGGAACACAAATTGTCGAGGGTCGTGGCTACCACAGGCTTCAAGCCGTGTTTACCCCCAAAACGCGTGGCGTTTGAGGTGAAACGTCTTGCCTTGTTTTCAGGAGGGCGCCGAAGCCGGGATGCGCCAATGCGTTGTTTTTTCTGGTCGGAGTGGCAGGATTTGAACCTGCGACCCCCTCGTCCCGAACGAGGTGCGCTACCAGGCTGCGCTACACTCCGTGACCAGACCGCGGGCTTATAGCCGCCACACCTCGTTCCTGCAAGCGGCAATGGCAGCACTTCTGTCGCATTTCGTCTGCTTTCGCCGCAGATGGTGCGGACACCAGGGTTTCCCAAGTATCGTGGCCGAGACGCAGCCTCGTCCAGGCCATTGACGATGTGATCGCCCGTCCATCAACCCAGCCGTCCTCATCCAGCCCTGAAACCGGAACCAAAGCGGACCAGCAGCGGTTATTCAACGAAGGGCTAATCAAGGCAATGGAGAAATTGCAATGAAAACAATGGCCATGTGCGCTTTGGCGCTTTGCATCGGATTGCCGGCAGTGGCTTCGGCAGCCGAGGCCGATGTCGTTATCAGGACCCACCATCGACACCACAACGTCAAGATCATCAACGAGTACGGCCAGCGCCTGCATCATCGCCGCCACGGTACAGTTGCATTCTACGACCACGGCCGCCGGCATCATCGTCGGGACACCGTGATTGTCACGGGCTCCGTCTCGACCTACCGTCACCATCACCGTCACCCCGTAGTGATCGACAACGGCGGATACTGATCGCCGCCCGTCTGGCCCCGCGCGCCGCTCGCGCCCGGCCCGCCCCACCCCCCACAGCGGCGTCCCGCGCACAAGCTCGACCGACGGCTCTCATGCGGCGCCACGCCGCAAAACCCGTCATTCAACATTGAAACCTGCAGAATCCGACTTGCTGCCCCCCAAGGGCCGCGGATTGCGGCTCCCACCAGAAATCGAGGGTTCGCTCGCCACATCACTCATCACATGAGAGCGGCGAGCGAACCTATCGGCGCAGGAAGGGACGTGGCTGCGCCAATTGCAAACCTTGGGCGGTTCTCACCCTTGGCCGATTCTCCTCCTTGGCCGGTTCTCACCCTTGGCCGATTCTCCTCCTTGGCCGGTTCTCATCCTTGGCCGGTTCTCCTCCTTGGCCGGTTCTCCTGGGTGCTCAGCCGAGGGCTATTCCGATAGCCATCAAGGTGATGGCCGCGGCGAAGACCGGTGCGAGCAACCAACGCGCCTGGCCAACACTCTTTTCCATCAGCTTCCTCCCACGATCGTGCAGCGGACAACGGCGGCAAACAGCTGCTGTTCCGCGCGGCGTCCCCGGCAAGACCATTGCCCTTTGCGATCAGACCTAGGTCTGGCACCCCGTCCGACCGAAGCCCAACTTGGAACGGCTGTACACGATCCTAATTTGGTTGATTGGGCGGGAAGACAGTCGAATAAAGCGGAAATGAAGAGCATGTCGAATCGTGAGACCGCACGATCCCATGGCTTAAGCACACGCGTGCATGACCTCAGGACCAAGATGCAGGAGGCTCGGATCACCGAGGACGAAATGAAAACCTTCCAAAGGGTCGCGGCCGCGATGGAAGACGGCCAGGGCCAAATCGATGGCGATGATCTGATCGCCGCATCCTTCGTTGCCGACACGGTGCTGGACAAAAACGCGCCCTGAATGACCATGCCGACAATTAGCAGGCTTTTTGATTCCCATGCCGAAGCAGCCAGGGTCACAGGTGCCTTGGTGGCGGCCGGAGTTCCCCGCGTACAGATTGCCGTCATCGGGCCCTACCATGACGAAGTCGGAGTCTTGAAGACACCTTCTGTCCTGCTTGGCGCGGTCGCCGGGGCGTCGGCCTGCCTGGGCGCTGTCGCAGTCCTAGGCATCAATCCTCTGCCTGCCGGACTGCCGGCAGCGGCGCTGATCGGCGCGATCTGCGGCGGCGGCGCCGGCGCACTGCTCGGGACATTCGTTACGACCACCATCGAGCCGGATGATCGGAGCGTTGCCGAGGGGATCGTTCTGGTGACGGCCCATGTCGATGAAAACGAGGCCGCCATCGCCCAGGCAGTGCTCGGCGGTGGAGCCTCCGGGACCGGATGCGTCGCCAAGGCAGCGTGAGCACGGACTGCGTGCTCGACAGCAGGCGCAAACTTTGACGACATGGGCATCGAACCTAAGTGTGGTATGAGGGGCCGGTAGACGGCGAGCCGGATGCGGACATGAATTTGATTTCAATGGCAAAGCCGGCACCGGTTGTTTTGGTTGCACTGCTTCTTGTGGCCGGCTTTCTCTTGGCCGGTTGCTCATCGATCGGCAGGACGGTGAACGCGGCGAAATACGACAAAATGAGCTGCCCCGAACTCAACAGCGCACTGGGCGAAAACGCCGGCGAAATCTCGCAGGTGGCGATCACGCGCGGCAAGGTCGCCAACACCAGCGTGCCGCGCTGGCTGCTGGGTGGTTCGCGGGTGAAGACGGCGGTCGCAAACCGCGAGACGGCGAGGATCGACCAATTGAAGCAACGGCACGATGCCATTGTCGCCGCACGGGCGCGCAGGTGCCCGAGGTCGGCGAGCTGAGCAAACAGACGCCGCCACGATGATTGTCTGAAGCGACGTTTCAGGCGCTCAACCGGAACCGCGTGACATCGATTGCCGCATTCATCAGCGTCTGGGTGTAGGCAGCCTTCGGATTGCTGAAGATCGCCTCGGTCGGCCCCTCCTCGACGATCTTGCCCTGCTTCATGACGATGATGTAGTCGGCAATGGCGCGCACCACGGCAAGGTCGTGGCTGATGAACAGGTAGGACAGTTCGTGGTCGGCCTGCAGCTTGCGCAGCAGCTCGACGATCTGTTTTTGAACCGAGCGGTCGAGCGCCGAGGTCGGTTCGTCAAGCACGACCATTTTGGGTTTCAGGATCATGGCACGGGCAATGGCGATGCGCTGCCTTTGTCCGCCCGAGAATTCATGCGGGTAGCGATTGCGCGCGTTTGGATCGAGGCCGACTTCGCGCAGGGCTTCGACCGCGCGCTGGTCGCGCTGCTTGCCCGAAAGATCAGGCTCATGCACCAGGAGCCCTTCGGTGATGACCTGGCCGACGGTCATGCGCGGCGATAGCGAGCCGAACGGATCCTGGAAGACCAGTTGCATCTGGCGCCGCAGCGGCCGCATCGCCTGCCGGTCGGCGGTGGAAATGTCGCGATCGCCGAAACGAATGAGCCCGTCGCTCGGCAACAGCCGCAGCAAGGCGCGGCCGAGCGTCGATTTTCCCGAGCCGGATTCGCCGACAATGCCGATCGTCTGGTTGCGCTGCAGCCGGATCGAAATGTCGTCGACGGCGCGCAGCATCAACGGTTCGGCGGCGAGGAAGCCGCCGCCGATCCTGAACGTGACTTCGACATTCCTGCCTTCGAGCACCACGGGCGCATTGGCGGGCGGTGGCGCCTTTGTTCCGGTCGGCTCGGCCGCCAGCAGCATCTTGGTATAGGCGTGCTGCGGGCCGACGAAGATCGCTTCGGCCTCGCCTTCCTCGACGACCTCGCCCTGGCGCATGACATAGACCCGGTCGGCGAAGCGCCGGACGATGCCAAGATCGTGGGTGATGAAGACGATCGCCATGCCAAGCTTGCGCTGCAATTCGGCCAGAAGCATCAGGATCTGCGCCTGGATGGTCACGTCGAGCGCCGTCGTCGGCTCGTCGGCGATCAGGATGTCGGGGTCGTTGGCTAGCGCCATGGCGATCATCACGCGCTGGCGCTGGCCGCCGGACATTTCGTGCGGATAGGATTTCATCCGCCGCTCCGGATCTGGAATATGCACCAGCCGCAGCAGCTTGAGCGCCTCCTCATGCGCCTCGGCGGCATTCAATCCGCGATGCCGGCGGATCGGTTCGATCAGCTGGTTGCCGATCGAATAAAGCGGATCGAGCGAGGTCATCGGCTCCTGGAAGATCATGCTGATCTTGCGGCCGCGGACCTTGTTCAGCTCGGACTTGTTCAGTGCCAGGAGGTTGCGGCCGCGATAGTCGACACTGCCCGATGCTTCGCCGTTGGAGGCCAGCAGGCTCATCGCCGCCATCATCGTCTGGCTCTTGCCGGAGCCGGATTCGCCGACCACGGCAACGGTCTCGCCCGCATTGACGTGGATGTTGATGCCCTTAACCGCTTCGACCGCGCCGTCGAGTGTGCGGAAGCGGACGCGCAGGTCCTTGACGCTGAGGATGGTTTCGGCAGCAGCCATGTCAACGGTCCCCATCTCTATCGATCGCTATCATCTCTATCGATCTCTTGGGTCGAGCGCGTCGCGCAGGCCGTCGCCGACGAAATTCAGGGCAAACAGCGTCGAGACGAGGAAGAAGGCGGGAAACAAGAGCAGCCAGTTGGCCGTGCCGATGTTCTTGGCGCCGACCGAGATCAGGACGCCCCAGCTGGTCATCGGTTCCTGAATGCCAAGCCCCAGGAACGACAGGAAGCTCTCCAGGATGATGACCTGCGGCACCAGCAGCGTCATATAGATCACAACGGGACCAAGCAGGTTGGGGATGACATGGCGCAGCAGGATGCCGCGCTGGCCGACGCCCATGGCTTCGGCCGCCTGGACATATTCCTGGCGGCGGATCGACAGCGCCTGGCCACGCACGATGCGCGCCATGTCGAGCCATAGTACCGCGCCGACCGCCAGGAACATCAGCACGAAGTTGCGGCCGAAGAACACCACCAGCATGATGACGAAGAAGATGAACGGCAAGGAATAGAGAACGTCGACGATGCGCATCATCACTTCGTCGACCTTGCCGCCGGCGAAGCCGGCCGTGGCTCCGTAGATCACTCCGATCACCACCGCCACGACACCGGCAAGCAGGCCGATGGCCAGCGATATCCGCCCGGCCATCAGCGTGCGCGAGAGAAGATCGCGGCCGGTGTTGTCGGTGCCGAACAGGAAATACTGCTGCTTGACCGACGTGCTCATCGTGACTTCGAGGCCGTCGGGCGACTTGCTCTCGATCTTGGTGTTGTCGAAGGCGTCGGACCGGTCGAGGTAGCGGATGTTGCGATCGTCGATCGGCTTCGTCGAGGTGACGGTGACCGTGACGCGCTCGCCCTCCTGCTTCCATTCCCTGATGTCGACCCGCATGCGCTTGATCGCGTCATTGAGGGCCGTCTCGATCATATCTGCCTTGGGATAGGCCGTGAAGCTCGGCGGCGTGCGCACATAGTCGGCATAGATGGTCGTGTACTGATGCGGCACGAACCAGGGGCCGAACACGCTGATGATCGCGACAAAGGCCAGGTAATAGAGGCTGAACATGGCGGCGCGATTGGCCTTGAGACGCGCCCAGGCGTCGCCCCAGAGCGAGCGGCCGACGATGACGGGGGCCGTGACTGCGATATCAGTCATAGCGCACCCTCGGATCGACGACCGCGTACATGACGTCGACGATCAAGTTGAAGACGATGGTGAAGATGGCGATCACCACCACCGTTCCCATCACCAGTGTGTAATCGCGGTTGAGGGCGGCATCGACGAAATAGCGGCCGACGCCTGGAATGGAAAAGATCGTCTCGACGATGACCGAACCGGTCAACAGCGCCGCCGCCGCCGGGCCGGTGAACGAGACGATCGGCAAGATGGCGCCGCGCAGCGCGTGCTTGACCACCACCGACCAGTCGGAAAGGCCGAGGGCGCGGGCCGTGCGGATATGGTGGGAGCGCAGCGATTCGATCATCGAGCCGCGCATCAGGCGGGCAACGATGGCGATCTGTGGCAAGGCAAGGGTGAGCACCGGGCCGATCTTGTTGATGAAGGCGCCATCGCCCCACCCGCCGATCGGCAACAGCTTCCAGGTCAGCCCGAACAGAAGCTGGATCACCGGCGCGATGACGAAGGTCGGGATGGTGCTGCCGGCGGTCGCCAGCGCGATCACCGCGTAATCGCCAAGCTTGTTCTGGTTGAGTGCGGCGACGGTGCCGAGCACACTGCCGAGCAGCAGCGCCAGGATCAGCGCCGAGGCGCCGAGCTGGATGGATATGGGCAGGCCCTTGGCAAACAGTTCGGTGACGGTGAAATCCGGCATGTTGTAACTCGGGCCGAAATTGCCGCGCAGGAGATTGCCGAGATAGTGGACATATTGCAGCCAGAGCGGGTCGTTGAGGCCGAATTGGGCTTCAAGGTTGGCCTTGATCTCGGGGCTCAGCCCGCGCTCCTGGTTGAATGGACCGCCCGGCGCGACGCGCATCAGGAAGAACGCCATCGTCACGATGACGAACAGCGTCGGGATGGCGGTCAAAAGCCGCCGGAATACGTATCGCAGCATCGGTGCCCCGCTTGATCCGGAACTCGCGCGTCCAGTCGGACGATTGCGCTCCAGCCTTCAATCTTCGCACCGGATTCCCCGAAAATCGATTCCGCTTTCCGGACCGATGCGATGGCAAACCAGCACCGCCGCGCACTCGAGTGCGCGGCGGTGCTGGTTTGCCAT
>NZ_JAIUIQ010000061.1:0-30689 GCF_020165735.1 Mesorhizobium sp. B283B1A | reverse complement strand
GCGGTGAGCCCGCGGTCGCCTTTTGTGTTTGGACAATCAGCTTACTTGACCACCGCTTCGAGCCAGACGGCGATCCTTTGCGCGAGGAAGGCCGTGGTCGACGGCGACAGCGCGTCGCCGGCGATGACATGGTTGTCCGAATCGCCGGTGTCGTCGACCGGCACCAATTCGTGCGGCGCGCCCCATCGCCCGGCAATTTCGCGGGTGCGGTCGGCCCGCACCACCTTGTCTGAATCCGAAAAGATGAACAGCGCCGGGATGGTCGCTTTCTCGACCGGCGCGCCAAAGGCAAGTTCCGTCAGCGCTTGCATCGGCAGCGTTGCGCCGATCGGATATTTGGTGGTCCAGAATTTCTCGTGCAGGGCGTTGCGCGGCGCGAAGCTGCGTTCCTTGCCCGCGACGAGTTCGGCGATCTGTTTGCCCCATGGCAGGGTAAGCATCTCGGCTCCGGATGCTTTCACGCCGAAATTGGGCGAGATGAATGCAATGGCCGCGACCCCGTCCGATGCTCCCGGCTGCGTTGCCGCCCACACCGCCAGCGAGCCGCCCGTCGAGGTGGCGATGACGACCACCTTGTCGCCGATCGCCCGGCCGATGGCGAGCGCCTCCTCATAGTCGTTGATCCAGGCGTTGACGCTGCCTTGCGTCATCGCCGCGCCGTCCTGCCCGTGACCGGTGAGGCGGGTGTAGAACAGGTTGGCGTCGAGCTGATCGGCCACATCGTCGGGCAGGGGGCGAACCTCGCCCTTCGATGCGGAGAAGCCGTGGATGTAGACGATCGACAGCGGCGTCTTGGCATGCACCATCGGGTTGGCCCAGACGATCTCTTTCTCCAGCCCATCGCGTATGCCCGGTATGGCTGCTTCTGTCCTGGCGACATAGGCTTGCGGATCGTCACCGACGACGGAAGGATCGAAGCGGATCGTGGTGTCGATGGGAACGCGTGGGCCAAGGAGGAAGATCAATGCAAGGACGGCGATCAGGCCCAGCACGGCAAGCACGATCCGTCGCCCCATAGCAGACTCCGCGCAACAACAATGACCCTATGGCGATGGCCGTGAACAGGCAACGGCCGTTCAGGCAGCCAAACCATCAATCCTGTGGGCATCTATTACTTGGGCGGCGGCTTGCGCTCGTAATGCAGCGGCCGTGCCTTCCAGCTGGTCGTCAGGCTGATCACCCACCGGGTGATCGGCCTCGGCAGCAGGGCGAGAAATTTCAGCGGCCAGCTCGTCCGGTACGGGAAGGTGACTTCGAAACCACCGGATTTGATGCCCCGCACCATGCGCCGCGTGGCGCGGTTGACAGGCATCAGGCCCGGCATCGGCAACATGTTCTTCTCGGTCAGCGGCGTGTCGACGAAGCCCGGATTGATGACCTGGACGCGAATGTTCATCTTGTCGAAATCATATTTCAGCGACTCGGCCAGGATGTTGATCGCCGCCTTGGTGCCGCCATAGGCGGCCGTGGTCGGCCAGCCGAAATAGGCGGTGACGGAGCCGACCAGCACGACATGGCCGCGCGCCCTGATCCGCATGTAGTCGAGCACCGGCACCAGCCCATTGATGATGCCGAAATAGTTGACCTCGAAGGAACGGCGAAAGTCGCGGACGACGAGCGCCTCTCCGGGCGTGGAGATGTAGTTTCCGGCATTGAAGATGGCGAGCACGATGGGGCCGAGTTCCTTCTCGATCGCGGCAACCGTTCTTGCCATGCGCGGCTCATCGGTGACATCGCAAGGAAAGGCCGTGACGCTGCCGGGCATCTGCGCGGTCTCGACGATGAGCGTGTCGATCGGATCGTCGTCGAGCGCCGTCACCGCCACGGCGTAGCCCTGGGACGCCAGATCCCTGGCCAGCGAACGGCCTATGCCGCTGCTGCCGCCGGTGACCCAGGCGACGCCGTGTTTCGGATCGGCCCGATAGAGTGTCATGCTGCGCCCTGTCGAGTTGTTGCCGTCTTGCTCTAGCGGCGAAGAAATCGAATGGAAAGAGTGCTTTTCGACGTCGGATGTAATTGAACTGTGCGATACCGATCCGGACTTGAGGGCATCCATGCACAACAGTGCTGGAAATGCGACTGGACCAGGCGAATTCTTGCCTTGAAACCGAGGCTTGGGGTTTCTAGGGTTTCGGCGCACGCACACAAGGAATCCTGAATGCCCCGTTCTGTGATCGACGCGATCGGCAACACGCCTCTGATCCGCCTCAACAAAGCCTCCGAGGAAACCGGATGCGAGATCCTGGGCAAGGCCGAATTCATGAATCCGGGGCAATCGGTCAAGGATCGCGCCGGCCTGTTCATCATCCGCGATGCCGAACAGCGTGGCTTGCTGAAGCCGGGCGGCGTCATCGTCGAAGGAACGGCAGGCAATACGGGCATCGGCCTGACGCTGGTCGCCAAGGCGCTGGGATACCGCACCGTCATCGTCATTCCCGACACCCAGAGCCAGGAAAAGAAGGACACGATCAGGCTGCTCGGCGCCGAGCTGATCGAAGTGCCGGCAGTGCCCTATAAGAACCCCAACAACTACGTGAAACTGTCGGGACGACTGGCCGAGCAGATGGCCAAGACCGAGCCGAATGGCGCCATCTGGGCCAACCAGTTCGACAATGTCGCCAACCGCGACGGCCATATCCGCACCACGGCGCAGGAGATCTGGGCACAGACCGGCGGCAAGGTCGACGGTTTCGTCTCTGCGGTGGGTTCTGGCGGAACGCTGGCGGGTGTCGCGTCCGGGCTGAAGGCCAAAAACAAGGACGTGAAGATCGCGCTCGCCGATCCGCTGGGGGCTGCGCTCTACAGTTTCTACACCAGTGGCGAGCTGAAGTCCGAGGGCAGTTCGATCACTGAAGGCATCGGGCAGGGGCGCATCACCGCCAATCTCGACGGGTTCACGCCCGACTTCTCGTTCCAGATCAAGGACGAGGACGCGCTGCCGATCGTCTTCGACCTGATCCAGGAGGAAGGCCTGTGCGTGGGCGGCTCGACCGGCATCAACATCGCCGGCGCAATGCGGCTGGCCAGGGAGCTGGGTCCCGGGCACACCATAGTGACCATTCTTTGCGACTACGGCACGCGCTACCAGTCGAAACTATTCAACCCGCAATTTTTGCGCGAGAAAAACCTGCCAATTCCGGGCTGGATGGAGCTGCAGAGCAAGATTTCGGTGCCTTTCGAAAAGGTCGCATGATGGCGTACAGGACGGAAGCGCTGTTTCGCGACGACGCCGACCTGAAGACGGCGGATGCCACGGTGGTTGCCGTCAACGATCGTGGCGGCATCATTTTCGACCGCACCATCTTCTATGCCACCTCGGGCGGCCAGCCGGGAGACTCCGGTGCATTGGAGCGCGCCGACGGCAGCCGCATCGAAATTGCCGCCACCATCACCGGCGAGACCAAGGACGAGATCATCCATGTGCCGGCGCCTGCGCAGGCGGCCTTGGCGGTCGGCGAGAAAGTGAAACTCGCCATCGACTGGGAGCGGCGGCATCTCCTGATGCGCATGCACGCGGCCTGCCATCTGCTGACCGTCGTTTGCCCGTTCCCGATCACGGGCGCTTCCGTTTCCGAGGACGACAGCCGTGTCGATTTCGACATTCCGGACGCCAGCTTCACCAGGGAAGAGGTCACCGCTGGCTTGATGGACCTGGTGCGCGCCGATCATCCGATCTTCACCAGGCTGATCAGCGACGAGGAACTGGCCGCCAATCCGGGCCTGGTGAAGTCCAAGAACGTCAGGCCCCCGGTGGGCACCGGCAAGATCCGCCTGGTCTGCATCGGCGAAAATGCTTCCGTGGACAGCCAGCCCTGCGGCGGCACGCATGTGAAGAGCACCGGCGAAGTCGGCGAAATCCACATCGGCAAGATCGAGAAGAAGGGCCGTGAAAACCGGCGCTTCCGCATCCGCTTCGGCCCGATGCCGGCGAACTGAACAGACAAGCACCGCCAAAAAAGGGTGCGGCAGGAGAAAAAATGGCCGAAGACAGTCCTTTCACCGTCGATGCGGATTGGCTGCAGGGGCGCCTGGGCCAGCCGGGCCTGACGGTCATAGACGCATCCTGGTACCTGCCGGCGCAAAAACGCGACGCGCGTGCCGAATATGACGCGGCCCACATTCCCGGCGCTCGTTTCCTGGACCAGGATGCGGTTTCGGATCCCGACGCCGCCTTGCCGCATACATTGCCGTCGCCGCAGCATTTTGCGCAATATGTCGGTTCGATGGGGGTTTCGGCCGATGACACCATCGTCGTCTACGACGGTCCAGGTTTCTTCTCGGCACCCCGGGCATGGTGGATGTTCCGCATCATGGGCGTCTTCCAGACCTATATTCTGGATGGCGGCTTCGACGGCTGGAAGGCCGCGGGTCGGCCGGTAACGGCCGAGCCGACGAAGATAGCGCCAAGCGTGTTCCATGCCGATTTCGACGCCGGTCGCGTCGCCAGCCTCGCCGACATGCGCCGGATCGTCGAGACCGGCGCCAGCCAGGTTGCCGATGCCCGTGGACCCGGCCGCTTTACCGGCGCCGAACCCGAGCCCCGTGCGGGTATCCGCTCCGGCCACATGCCGGGCGCGCGCAACGTGCCGTACTCCGCCCTGTCGGAAAAGGGCGTGCTGTTGCCGAAGGATCGTTTGCGCCAGGTGATCGAGCAGGCCGGCATTGACCTGTCGAAACCCGTCGTCACATCTTGCGGCTCCGGTGTCACCGCCGCGGTGGTCACCCTGGCGCTGGAGACGCTTGGCCACACCGACAACAGGCTTTATGACGGCTCATGGACCGAGTGGGGTGGGCTCTCCGACACGCCTGTCGTGACCGGCCCCACGACATCTGTCCCCGGGAAGGCTGGCCCCAAGGCTGGCAAGGAATGAACGCGATGGAAAACGGCCTGCTGCAGGACATCGAAGTCACGGTGACTTTCCTCGAAATGCACGCGCCTCCCGCCGCCTCGCCGCCGGTGCCCTACAACCGCCAGGTCGCGCTGCTGAAGACCAAGGATATCCCCTTGCATTTTTACCGCTACCTGATGGACCGGGTGGGGCGCAAATGGCATTGGGTGAACGTTCTCAGGCTGAATGACGACGAACTCTCGGCCGGAATCCACCGCGAGGATCGCGACATCAGGGTGCTCTATCTCGACGGTGCGCCGGCAGGCTTCTTCGATCTCAAGCCGCATTTGCCCGAGGAAGTCGAGCTCGCCTATTTCGGCATGATGGAACATGCGACCGGACTGGGCATCGGCCGCTGGTTCCTGGGTGCCGCGATCTCTGCTGCGTGGTCTTACGGGCCAAAGCGGGTAGTCGTGCAGACCTGCACGCTCGATCATCCGGCGGCCCTGCCGCTCTACCAGAAGCTTGGTTTCACGCCGGTCGCGCAGAAAAAGGAAACCGTGCACCCGCTGCCTTTCGCCGAGCGCTCGGCAAGCGTCATGCGGCCATGACACGAGCCGGAACCTGAACCTTTCGTTCATCGCCGATTCAGCCTGCCTTTGGCATTGTGCCCGCATCGCCAATGCGGCCGAGGCCGAAGGAGAAACATATGCTGACCCGCCGTACACTCGCCGCCGCGCTGATCGCAGCGATTGCCATGCCGAGCCTTGCCGCCGGGCAAGCGACAACACCTTCGGCCGCGACAATCGAACGGAAGCTGGAGGCGGCACCCCGCATGAAGCTGCGGCCGAACGAGCGCGTCACCATCCGCGAATTCAAGCGCCGGCCGGATCTGCGCCGCATGGCGCGCTCGATCGATATCCAGTCGATCAATTTCGCCTTCGGCTCGGCGGCCATCTCCAGTTCGCAATACGACAAGATCGAGACCATCGCCGATGCGCTGAAGCGCATCCTACGCCGCGACCGCGGTGCCCGCGTGCTGATCGAGGGGCATACCGACGCCGTCGGCTCCTTCCAGTCGAACCAGGTCCTGTCCGAACAGCGCGCTGCCTCGCTGAAACGCACGCTGGTGCGGGAATTCGGCGTACCCGGTCATGCATTGGAGACTGTCGGTTACGGCGAGGAGTTCTTGCTGGTGCCGACGCAGAGTGAAAACTGGCAAAACCGCAGGGTGACGCTGCGCCGCTTTGACGATTTCATCCGGTGATTGGGTCCGGCTTGCTCTTTGGCTAGCCGGGTGGCTTATTGGCTCGGCGATGCCGGCTAATTGTCGCAGCTTGCGGGGACTGATCGCCCGCACCGGATCGGTCCCTCGATCTTTGCATGAAACGGGTGGGAAGCATTGGCCCGAGCCGCTAATTTCCGGTCGACAACACCGGAGATTTCACCATGGCCATCCAGTTCCAAGCTCTGCCGACCGAAGACGTCAGACCCCTGCAGCGCGGCGGACCCGATGCCTACGGTCACACGCCCGAGCGGCGGATTTCCGACGGCGACGGCATGCCTTGCCGGCATTGCCTGAAGAACATCGCAGCCGGCGATACCTATCTCGTCCTGGCCTATCGGCCGTTCCCGAACCTTCAACCCTATGCCGAAACGGGGCCGATCTTCCTGCATGCCGAGGAATGCGAGCGCGCCGGCGAGGCGGGAACGCTTCCCGAGATTCTCGGGAGCCCGGACTATATCGTGCGTGGCTATGGCAGGGACGACCGCATCGTCTACGGCAGCGGCGGCGTTATCGCGACCGACGCGATCGCCGCACGGGCCGAGACCTTGTTCGAGCGCGACGAGATTGCCTACGTGCATGTCCGCTCGGCACGCAACAATTGCTATCAGTGCCGCATCGAGCGGGCCTGAGAGGTTCCGGCAGGAAATCCTGTCGTACTCCCGTCGTATAGTTAGTCGGCCGTGAACTATCCGCAAGCCATTGATTTGGCTTTTTGATCCGGGCCGATTGTGGCTTTGGAATTGCAGGATTAGCGGTATTTGGGGGCTGTTTTCCTGCAAATCGGTTTTGCGATTCCCTTGTGCTGCGGAGCGTGATTCACTCGGTTCGGCGGGCGAATCGAGGGGACGGCGAATGTCCAGGCCACGCGAGAGGCGCGAGACGGGAGAGCAGGACCTGTTCCGCTCCAGGCTCGATCAGATCATCAACATGAAGCACGAGCTGGTGCGGCTGGCGCAGGCGATCGACTGGCCGGTGCTGGAGGAGCGTTTCGGCGCCGTCTATTCGGACGGCTCCGGCATGCCGCCGCTGCCGACCCGGCTGATGGCGGGGCTGGCGGTCCTTAAGCACACCTTCAACCTGTCCGACGAGGTGCTGTGCGAGCGCTGGGTGGAGAACCCCTACTTCCAGTATCTCACCGGCGAGACGTTCTTCTGCCATACGCTGCCGTTCGACCGCTCCTCGATGACGCGCTGGCGCAGCCGCATGGGCGAAGAGCGGATCATGGCCCTGTTGCAGGAGAGCCTCAGCCTCGCGGTCAAGACCGGGGCGATGAAGCCGGCCGACACGCGCCAGGTGATCGTCGACACCACCGTGCAGCCGAAGAACGTCATGTTCCCGACCGACGCCAAGCTCATCCACCGGGCGCGCGAGCGGCTGGTGCGGCTGGCCAAGAGGAAGGGGCTCCATTTGCGCCAGAGCTATGTGCGGGTCTCCAAGCTGGCGCTGATCAGCCACCAGCGCTATGCCCACGCCAAGCAGTTCAAGCGGGGCAACAAGGCGCTGCGCAAGCTCAAGACCTATCTCGGCCGAACCATTCGCGACATCTCCCGCCAGATCGCCGGCGATGCAGGGCTGGATGCGCTCTTCAAATGGCCGCTCTACCAGGCCGCCACCGTTCTCGAGCAACGTCAGCGCCAGCGCGGCCGCAAGATCTACAGCCTGCACGCGCATGAGGTGGAATGCATCGGCAAGGGCAAGGCGCATATGCCTTACGAGTTCGGGGTGAAGGTGTCGGTGGCCACCACGCTGAAGCGCTCCAAGGGCGGCCAGTTCGCCCTGCATGCAAAAGCACTGCCCGGCAATCCCTATGACGGCCATACGCTTGCAAGCGTCATCCCCGACATGGAAAAGACCATCGGCAACGAGATCGGCCGCATTCTCGCCGACGCCGGCTATCGCGGCCACAACGCACCGCAGAGCCACAAGCTCAGGGTCTTCACCGCCGGCCAGAAACGCCGCGTCACCCCGGCCATCAAGCGCCAGATGCGCCGCCGCTCCGCCATCGAGCCAGTCATCGGCCACATCAAGGCCGAGCACCGGATGGGCCGCAACTACCTCGCCGGCCAGCACGGCGACGCCCTCAACGCCATCCTGGCCGCCGCCGGCTACAACTTCTCCCTCCTGCTCAGGTGGCTGAAGGATTTTTTGTCGCTCTTGATCGTCCTGCTTCAACTCCGGTCGAAGCAGTGCGCCGCTTAGGGCTCGGATTGTTCACGGTCGACTAGTTAAGCTAGAAGGCGATTGTCGATCGATTGGCCGACCGCGGATGAACCGGCGGCAATCTCGATATCGAGGAAGCGGGGCTTTGGCTCCGCTTTTTTGTTGCCTGCCCGTTGCCCAACTGTTTGCCGCACAACAAAAAAGCCCGCCGGCCAGGCCGACGGGCTTCGACTGTTTGCCTGGAGGGGCTACTTAGTTGAACTTGTACTTTGCGCCGATACGCACGGTCTGGAACGACGGGGTATCTTCGAGGACGCCGCCCGAGCCGAAATCTTCCTTCTGATACTGCGAATAGCGGTATTCGAGGCCGACGGTCATGTTGTTTGAAACAGCCGTTTCCAGACCACCGCCAACCGAGAAGCCACTGGAGCCCCAGTCGTAAATGTCTCCGCCGCCGACAGGCGAATCACCATGCAGTTTGAAATGCTGCCAGCTGTAGCCGCCGAGCACATAGGCCAGCGTCGAGTCGTTGACCTTGGCGCCGACGCGAGCCAGAGCGTCGAAACCATAGTCAGCATCGCCCTTGATGGAGAGAGGGGCAATATCCAACTTGGAACGGATACCAGAGTAACGAGCGTCGAGTTGGACACCGGCAACCCAGCTACCGAAATCCTGATCGTAGCCGACGCTTGCTTCGCCGAACACGCCTTCGCCACCAATGCCGTTCAACTCAACGGTGCTGGCGAGAGTAAGGTCATGCACCATCGTGCCGGCACCAAGCGCGCCGCCGACATAGAAGCCGGTCCAGTTGTAAGCCGGAGCGGCAAAGGAAGCGCCGCCACCGTTCTGCGCGCCAAAGCGATAGTTGGCGGCGATGTGGAAGGTGTGGGTCGATGGCTCCATGTTCAACGAAGCACCGCCGAGATCAAGAATCGACTTATCGCCGTAGTCCGCGTAGCGATATTCGGTCTTCAGAGTCCAGTTGCCGCGCAGCACGGTTTCCAAGCCGACGCCGAGCACATAGCCGCTGCGATTCTCGGCAAAATTCAGTCCCTCAGCAGAGCCTGATCCATCAAGCTTGAAATGCTGCCAGCTGTAGCCACCGAGCACATAGCCGAGCGTGCTGGGGTTCAGAAGATAGCCGGCGCGCACGCCGACGTCGAAGCCGTAAGAAGCGGTGAGGTCGATGTCCCCGCCTGGAACGCTGATCGACGGGCCGATATTGCCGCCGTTGGCATCGATAAAGCCGCCAAGCAGAAAGCGTTCCGAGACCATGTGGTCATAGCCGGCAGTCAGTTCGCCGAATACGCCATTGCCACCAATGCCGTTGAATTCGATCAGCGGATCAACGCTGACCTTATGCACGCTGGCGCCAAAGCCTCCGCCGATGCCGATATAGGCACCACTCCAGTTGAAACCGGACGCTTCGACCGGCTGAACCACATCAGCCGCATGCGCGGCCGACATCAAAGCCAATACGGAAACAGCACCAAGAAAAATAGATTTCGCAGAAACGCGAACAGTCATTGCCCAAACCCCTAATCAATAAGCCCGCAATCTTCCTAGCAGGGTGTCGGTCGCATGAGGAATGACAAATATGCAACAGTTGTAGGCAAACTCACACTTCCAACTGACCCCGATCTGCCCAGTAATCAAGTTTAGCGACCTGGATCGACCAATAAAAAGCCCGCCGGAGGGAACCGGCGGGCAACAATAGCAAGTTGACTTTTTCTGGGTGTATCAGGCGGCCAGAACGGCTTTCGGCTCGACCAGCTCGTAGCCGAGTGCCTCCGCGACCGCGCGGTTGGTGATCTTGCCCTTGTGGACATTGAGGCCGTTGCGCAGGTGATGGTCGTCGATGACAGCCTTCAGGCCCTTGTCTGCAAGCTGCAGGCCGTAGTGGAGTGTCGCGTTGTTGAGCGCATGGGCCGAGGTGACCGGCACCGCGCCCGGCATGTTGGCGACGCAATAGTGGATGACGCCGTCGACTTCGTAGGTGGGCTCGGCGTGGGTCGTCGCATGCGAGGTCTCGAAGCAGCCGCCCTGGTCGATGGCGACGTCGACCAGCACCGAGCCCTTCTTCATACCCGACAGCATCTCGCGGGTGACGAGCTTCGGCGCGGCGGCACCGGGGATCAGCACGGCGCCGACGACGATGTCGGCCGAGAAGCATTCCTCCTCGAGCGCTTCGACGGTCGAGTAGCGGGTATGGACGCGGCCGGTAAAAAGATCGTCGAGCTGGCGCAGGCGAGGGATCGAGCGGTCGATGATGGTGACATCGGCGCCAAGGCCAACCGCCATGCGAGCGGCATGCAGGCCGACGACGCCGCCGCCAAGCACGGTGACCTTGCCGGGCAGCACGCCGGGCACGCCGCCGAGCAGCACGCCGCGGCCGCCATTGGCCTTCTGCAGCGCCGTCGCGCCGGCCTGGATCGACAGGCGGCCGGCGACTTCCGACATCGGCGCCAGCAGCGGCAGGCCGCCACGGTCGTCGGTCACGGTTTCGTAGGCGATCGCCGTCACGCCCGAAGCGAGCAGGCCCTTGGTCTGCTCCGGGTCTGGAGCCAGGTGAAGATAGGTGTACAGGATCTGGCCGTCGCGCAGCTGCACCCACTCATTTGGCTGCGGCTCCTTGACCTTGACGATCATGTCCGACTTGGCGAACACGTCGGCGGCCGTCTTGGCGATGGTGGCGCCGGCGGCACGGTAGGCGTTGTCGTCGGCGCCGATGCCGGCGCCAGCGCCGGTCTCGACCAGCACTTCATGGCCATGGGCGACATATTCGCGAACCGCCCCGGGCGTGAGGCCGACGCGGTATTCGTGGTTCTTGATTTCCTTGGGGCAGCCGACGCGCATTTTTTCTTCTCCTGATCCGACCCCTTAGGGGCTCACTCCCTGTATGGGCAGAGTGAACCATGAATCGGCCTGCAGGTGTTTGCGAATGCGCTTGCGTGAACTGGCATGTTTCGATAATCGTTGCGCAAAACAGCTGGATTTTCGCAGGATTCACGAAAAATGCCGCTCGACAGGATCGATATCGCCATTCTCGAGAGTTTGCAGAAGGATGGCCGGATACCCAACGCGGCGCTTGCCGAAAAGGTTGGCCTGTCGCAATCCGCCTGTTCGCGCCGGCTTGATAATCTGGAGAAGTCCGGAACCATTCGCGGCTACCACGCCCGGCTTTCCAATGCAGCGCTCGGCCATCAGATGACGGCGATCGTGCATATATCGCTGTCAGGGCAGTTCGAGAAGACGCTGTCGGATTTCGAGGCGGCGATCAAGCGTTGCCCCAACGTGCTGTCCTGCCACCTGATGTCGGGCGAATATGACTACATCCTGCGCATCGCGGCGAAGGACCTCGTCGACTATGAGCGCATCCACAAGGAATGGCTGTCGGCCATGCCGCATGTGACCAAGATCAACTCGTCATTCGCCTTGCGTGAGATCGTCGATCGGACAGCCATGGGCATGAAGCCGGAAATGGCCTAGCGCCAAAGGCACACCCGGACGTCCTTGCCGACATAGCATGCGCCTTCGCGGCGAAGGTCGCCCCAATCTCCGGGTTCACCGTGCGTTGCCCGAACGTCCGAGTTCCCATAGCCTTCCCAAAGATCACCGTCCTTGTATACGACGGCCCAGTAATCCTTGGACATTTCACCGGCCCCGCTGTTCGTATCGGGATAGTCGATACCTGCAAAAACTTGCCGAGACCCCTGGATATTAAAACCGCCGCCCCTCTCGATTTGATAGGAGCATCTTCCGGATATGCGTGTCTGACCGTTAACAGCAAGCAGGCAGCGGCCCCATTTATAACCGCTCGGCAAACGATGCCGTGGTTGCGCATGCAAGGGCGAAACGGAAAACGCAATTGCAAGGGCAGCCGCTACAGTTCGTCCGATCATCGTGTCACTCGTCGTGAACCGGTTTCATTTCCCAAACAGGTTTTTACGCCTCCGTCACGACCCGATCCATCGGAATGTCGTGCGGCTGCGGATAGATGGTGGCGATGCGCTGCAGTTCGTAGCCGACGCCGATGACCAGCGGCTTGAATGGCATGGCGGCCAGCGTGCGGTCGAAGAAGCCGCCGCCATAGCCTAGGCGATATTTTGCCGGATCGATGCCGACGATCGGCGAGATGACGATGTCGGGCAGCACCGGATCGCCCTCGGCCGGAATCGGGATGTTCCAGACGCCCTTTTCCAGCCGGTCGCCCGGTTTGTAGGCGCGGAAGATCAGCGGCTGTCCTTTCTCGATGACGATAGGCAGCGCGGTGCGGCCGCCACGCTCGTTGACGGACGCCACCCATGGCCGCAAGTCCGGCTCGCCGCGAAACGGCCAGTAGAGGCTGACCATGCGCCCAGTGATGTCGCCGATGATCGCGTCGAGCCCATCCGCGATGCGTTGCGACATGGCCGTTCGCGCGTCGGCCGAAACCGCGAGCCGGGCGGTGATCAGCCGTTCGCGCTCGGCCTTGCGCCAGCGCCTCACATCCGTCCAGTCGGATAGCGGCACGCGGAACTCCGGGTCGAGTTCGTGCATGAAGCAGGGCGGCGAGGAATACTGCGCCGGACCCGGGTCGTCATGATCGTTGGCCATGCTTTACCTCATAGGCGTGTTCGATGACGCTATACCTCGCGACACGATACAACATGTGCATTCACGACATGGAACGACGAGTCCCGGGCACTGTCCTTCTGTTGCTGCATTGCACAAAAATACCTACATCTGGGCTAGTAATCTAGCTGTCAGGGTGAACGAAATGAGCCAAGCCAGCCATCATGTCGTCGTTGTCGGCGCGGGTTTCGGCGGCCTCGAATTCACCGGTGCGCTCGCCGGCGCCCCGGTGCGCATCACCATGATCGACAAGCGCAACCATCATCTGTTCCAGCCGCTGCTCTACCAGGTGGCGACGACGGCACTGGCGACCTCCGAGGTTGCCTGGCCGATCCGCCATCTCCTGCGCAAGCGCAAGGACGTGACGACGCTGCTCGCCAATGTCACTGGTGTCGACCGCGCCGGCAAGCGCGTGCTGCTCGATGACGGCAGCGCCGTCGCCTACGATACGCTGGTGCTCGCCACCGGCGCCCGCCACGCCTATTTCGGCCACGATGAATGGGAGCCGTTCGCTCCAGGCCTGAAGACGCTGGAGGACGCCACCACCATTCGGCGGCGCATTCTCCTGGCCTTCGAACAGGCCGAGCGGGAGACCGATCCCGCCAAACGCCAGGCGCTGCTGACCATCGCGATCGTTGGCGGTGGGCCGACCGGCGTGGAGCTGGCCGGTACCATCGTCGAACTGGCGCACGACACGCTGCGGGGCGAGTTCCGCAACATCGACACGCGGCAAACGCGCGTGGTGCTGATCGAGGCCGGTGACCGCATCCTGGCCAATTTCGCGCCAAAACTCTCCGATTACGCCAGCAAGGCGCTCGAACGGCTTGGCGTGACCGTCGAGCTTGGCCGGGCCGTGACGCGCTGCGACGCCGAAGGTGTTGTGTTTGGCGACAAGCAGCTGGCGGCCCGAACGATCCTGTGGGCAGCCGGCGTTGCCGATTCGCCAGCCGCCGAATGGCTGGGAGCGAAGGCGGACCGCGCGGGCAGGGTGCTCGTCGAGCCCGACCTCAGCGTGCCCGGCAGCCTCAGCGTGCCCGGCAGCCCCGAGATTTTCGTCATCGGCGACGCCGCGCTTGTGCTGCGGCCCGATGGACGGCCGGTACCCGGCGTGGCGCCTTCCGCCAAGCAGGAGGGCCGACATGTTGCGGCCACCATCAAGGCCAGGCTCGGTGGTGACACGGCAGCGCGTCCTTTCCGCTACAAGCATGCCGGCGATCTGGCGACGATCGGCAAACGCGCCGCCGCGATCGATTTCGGCTGGATCAAGCTCACGGGCTGGCTCGCCTGGTGGCTGTGGGGAATTGCGCACATCTATTTTTTGATCGGTTTCCGCAACCGGCTTGCGGTTTCCCTGAGCTGGCTATGGATCTACGCCACAGGCCAGCGCAGCGCCCGGCTGATCACCCAGGGCGACGACGACAAGACCTGATTTCTTCACTGCTCCCTTCATCCGCGCGTCATCTGTTGCTGATTGGCTGGCGCTCCAATGCGCGCGACTTCTTGAATGGACTTGAGCCGATTTCAGCGCGAAGTTCGCTTCGGGGCAGGGCTTGTTACGTCGAACTAGGAGAAAACATGTCGCAGCTGCTCCATCCCGTCTCTCGTCGTGGTCTCCTCGCGGGCGCCGCCGCCACAGGGGCGCTGATCATGCTACATCCCTTCTCCGCCCGCGCTCAAGCCAACCAGGCGCATCTTCGGATCATGGAAACCACCGACATCCATGTGAACGTGCTGCCTTATGATTACTACGCCGACAAAGCCAACGACACTATGGGCCTGTCGCGCACGGCATCGCTGATCGACGCGGTGCGCAAGGAAGCCGTCAATTCGATGCTGATCGACAATGGCGACCTGCTGCAGGGCAACCCGATGGGCGACTACATCGCCTATGAGAAGGGCCTGAAGGATGGCGATCTGCATCCGATCATGAAGGGCATGAACCTGCTCGGCTATGAGTGCTCGACGCTCGGCAACCACGAGTTCAACTATGGCCTGTCGTTCCTGGACAAGGTGCTGGCCGGCGCCAATTTTCCCTTCGTCTGCGCAAACCTGATCCGGGGCACCCAACTTGCCGCGAACCCTCGCAACGACAAGCTCTACCTCAAGCCCTATGTGATCCTCGACAGGAAGATCGAGGACGGTTCGGGCGCCGAGCACCCGATCAAGATCGGCATCATCGGTTTCGTGCCGCCGCAGATCATGGTCTGGGATCTCAAGAATCTCGAAGGCAACGTCAAGACGCGCGACATCGTCGAGACGGCCAAGGCCTGGGTGCCGCAGATGAAGGAGGAAGGCGCCGACATCGTCATCGCGCTCTCGCATTCCGGCATTGATGTGCAGCACGGCGACATGATGGAGAACGCCTCGTTCTTCGTCGCCGGCGTCGACGGCATCGACGCGGTGTTCACCGGTCACCAGCACCTGGTGTTCCCCGGCAAGAAGGATTTCCAGGCGCTCGAAGGCGTCGACACGCAAAAAGGCACGCTGCAGGGCAAACCCGCCGTCATGGGCGGTTTCTGGGGCTCGCATATGGGGCTGATCGACCTGATGCTGGAGCGCGACGGATCGAAATGGAAGGTTGTTTCGGCGACATCCGAGGCGCGGCCGATCTTCGAGCGCGTCGACAACAAGAACAAGCCGACTGTTCCCGACGACAAGCGTGTCATCGCCGCACTCAAACAGGACCATCAGGCGACCCTGGCCTATGTGCGCCGTCCCGTCGGCAAGACGTCCGCGCCGCTCTATTCCTATTTCGCGCTGGTCGCCGACGATCCGTCGGTGCAGGTCGTCAGCCAGGCGCAGACCTGGTACCTCAGGGACATTCTCAAGAGCACGCAGTGGAAGGATGTGCCGCTGCTGTCGGCCGCCGCACACTTCAAGGCCGGCGGGCGCAACGGCGCCGACTACTATACCGACGTGCCGGCCGGCGATATCGCCATCAAGAACGTCGCCGACCTCTATCTCTATCCCAACACCGTGCGGGCTGTCGAAATCACTGGCGCCGAGGTCAAGGAATGGCTGGAAATGTCGGCCGGCATCTTCAACCGGATCGAGCCGGGCAAGGCCGACCAGGCGCTCATCAACACCGACTTCCCGTCCTACAATTTCGATGTCATCGACGACGTCACCTACAAGATCGACCTGTCGCAGCCGCCGAAATACGACGCCAAGGGCGGCGTCGCGAATGCCGGCGCCAATCGCATCGCCGACTTGATGTTTGGTGGCAAACCAATTGATCCCAATCAGAAATTCGTCGTCGCCACCAACAATTACCGCGCCGGCGGCGGCGGCAATTTTCCCGACATCAATGCCTCGAAGATCATCTACGAGGCGCCGGACACCAATCGCGACGTCATCGTCCGCTATATCGTGAGCGAGGGCACGTTCAACCCGTCGGCCGACGGCAACTGGTCTTTCGCGCCGCTGCCCGGAACCAGCGTCGTCTTCGAGACCGGCGTCAAGGCCAAGGATTTCATCGCCGATGTGAAATCGCTGAAGATCGAACCGGCTGGCGAGGGCGAAGCCGGATTTGCCAGATATCGCATACTGCTCTGATACGGCCATTTGAGGCGTTCCAGGCCACGCCGCCATGTGCGGCGTGGAGCCATCTCACGGCCGCGTCCCGAAGCGCGCCTTGATCACGGGCATGACGAGATCCAGCGCATCCGTCGAAATGCCGCCGGAATAGCCGTCCGGCAACTGGTCGATGAGCTGTGGGTCGTCCAGTCCTTCCGAAAAGCCGCCGCCCGAATAAGGGCCGAGCAGGTACACCTGTGTATCGACGGCCTGCATGCGGTCGAGAAACCGGTTGGGGCCAACCCCACATCCATTTCGCGATATTGATCGGGATGAGCAATGTCCCCTGGCGGCAGGCATCCGGGACATAACCGCTCCAGCCCAATGCGGCGTATCGTGCGATGCACTGCGTGAGCGACGTGCGGCTCAGTGTATGCATGTCCGGCAGCGCCGCCTTGACCGCGGCAATCGGCTTGTCGCCGCCACAGACTGTCCCGGGCCTCGCATCGGGCGGTTATCGAGCACCCGCAGCGAGTTCCTCGAAAAAGACCTTTAGCGAACGCGGTTCATGCCCAAGTATCGCGCGTAGAGTCAGCGGATTACCGAGTAGGTTGTAGTGGTCGTAATGCTCGAACATAGTCCTTTGACCTGGACCAACTTCGCCGAGCACACCTGGATCACGGCGCTCCCTGATCTCCCGCCCGAGGACCTCACCCAATAGAGTGACCACATCGTGACGATTGTGCCACCCGGGCGCGCACAGCTCGAATGTGCCGTAAAGCAGACGATCCTCGGTTAGGGCAATAGCGGCGACCTCCGCGATATCACGATAGTCTACGAGAGAGAATCGGGTCTCGGCCGACCAGGGCTCGGCCAGCACGCCGGTTTCGATGACCTTCGGCCAGAATGCCTCATAATTCTGATAGAAGCGGGATGGGTGAAGGAAGGTGTATTCCAACTTCGAAGTCAGAATCGCTTCCTCGACCGGGGCTTTCGCTATGTGGTTGCCCAGCACGGAAAGTACGGGGTGGATGACAGACGAGAATACAAGCCGACGGACACCTGCGCGGATCGCGGCGTTGACCAAGCCTGTGCCGACTTCGGCTTCATCGGCCATGAACGCAGGCGCGATGTAGAACACAGCTTCGATATCTTTCAGAGCTGCGTCCAAGCTCGCCCGGTCCCGAAGGTCGCCGACAACCGTTTCCGCGGCACCATGCTCTCGTACTTTAGCAATTTCTTCCGGCTTTCGCACAAGGCCGCGCACACGGGCGTTGCGCTGGGCGAGAGCCGGGATGACATTGCCGGCAAATCGGCCGGCAGCGCCAACAGCAAGAATCGTCATCGTTATCTCCTGTGTTTTTTCTCGTCTCCTGAGGTTTCGCGTCCCTGGTCCAAGCTCACCTGCTCCAATAGATTGTTGTGCGCCCTAAGCCGTCAAGGCGATGACCGCTGCCGCTGCAGATCGAGCACGGTGGGTCGAGAGCTTAGCGTGGTCGGCGGTGACCTATTGCAGCGTCTTTTCAGGCCTCAGATGGGGCGCGGCGGCTTTTGGAGCCCGGCGACGGAAGTTTCAAAGCGCTTCGCCGGAAAAAGCGCATGGCGCTTTTCCTTGGGAATTCCGTAAAAACAAAGAGATAGGTCTCCGTTTCCGTGAAACGGTGAAATGCTCTAAGCCTTGTAGACCACCTGGCGCACGTCGATGTAGCTGGCACGAAAGCCGGCTTCGCAATAATGCAGGTAGAACTCCCACAGTTTCTTGAAGCGATCGTCGAAGCCGAGCGGCACGATCTTCTCCCACGATACCCAGAAGCGCTGCCGCCATTCGGCGAGCGTGCGCGCATAGTCATCGGGAAACACGCGCTCGCGCAGATGCGCAAGGCCGTGATCCTTGCCGAGCGCTTTCAGGATCGACGGCGTCGGCAGCATGCCGCCCGGGAACACATAGCGCTGGATGAAATCCGGCCTGGCACGATAGGTGTCATAGGCGGATTCGTTGATGGTGATGATCTGCAGGCCCGCGGTACCGCCGGGCTTCAGGCAGGCCTTCATCTTGCCGAAGAACACCGGCCAGTATTTCTCGCCGACCGCCTCGAACATTTCGATGGACGCAATGCGGTCGTAAGTGCCTGTTTCGTCGCGATAATCCTGCAATTTGATGTCGACCTTGTCGGCAAGTCCAGCCTTGGCGATGCGCGCCTTGGCGAAGTCGTGCTGCTCGCGGCTGATGGTCAGCCCGGTAACCCGGCAACCGATCTCGCGCGCGGCGAATTCGGCAAAGCCGCCCCAGCCGCAGCCGATCTCCAGCACGTGATCCTTGCGGCCGATGCCGATATCCTTGGCCAACGCCCGATATTTGGCGGCCTGCGCGCTCTCCAAATCGTTGGCGCCGTTGGCATAGAGCCCCGAGGAATAGGTCATGCTCGGGTCGAGCCACTCCTTGTAGAAGGCGTTGCCGAGGTCGTAATGCGCCGAGATATTGCGTTTCGAACCGGTGCGTGTGTTCTCGTTGAACCAGTGGCGGATGCGCTGGACCGTATTGATCAGCCAGCTCGCGCCGCCGGCGACCTTCTCGCCAAGGGCCGAGTTGACCACGAACAGTTCGAGGAAACTGGTCACATCAGGGCTTTCCCAGTCGCCGTCCATGTAGGATTCGGCAACGCCGATCGTGCCGCCGGAAAAGGCGCGGCCCGGCAGGCGCCAGTTCTTGAGCACCAGTTCGGCATCGGGACCTGGTCCCTTGCCGCCGACCAGGACGGAGCGCCCATCCGGCATCCTGACCTTCAGCGAACCGCGCGGCAGGTTCATCGCCGCCGACAGCACCAGGCGCGCCTTGGCCGGCAGGCCCTTGACGATCTCGGCGAAATTGAACTCGTCGAGCCTGACCGCTTCGGCAGGCATCGTGCCAGACTGTTCCTTGTGACCCATGTCCCGCCCCTGGACTTCCGCGATGCCGGCTGACAATTGCCGGTTCCGTTTCTTGCGGTTCATCGCCGGGTTCGGACGCCGTCGCCTGATCCGGGATCGGCTACGTACAGATCCGAACAAAAGCGTGCGCGCTCGACCAGAGCTTCGGCGCTTCCCAGTGAATCCCTGCGACAATCTTCCACGTCATCGCCGGGAACTTCAAGAGGCAAGCCGCGAGCTGGGCTGTGCCACGTGCGCACTCGTCTGGTGAATGTCGAACATATCAAAACGCCTATGGTCCACACCGTGCTTGTGCGATAGCTTTAGCCATGCGTTATGTAATCGTCATTGCCGCCATCGCATTCTTCCTGATCTGGGACGGCCTGTACAATCAGGGCCATTACCTCGACCTCTCGGTCAGGGAACTCAATCATGCCGTCCGCTATGTCACCGGCAAGGCCTGATACCTTCCAGAGGCAGTAGCCCGCGCTTGTGGGTGTGCGGCGGCCGAGGCGCGTCGCATGGACGCGTGGCGCCGTGAACGGTTGACGCGAGGAGACCGCCGTCACAAAAGACCCCGCATTCAGATCGAGGAGGCGGGATTGATCCGGCATATCGTTTTCTTCAGCGCGCGGCGCAAAGAGGATGTGGAGGCGGTGCGTACCGGGCTGCTGGCGCTGGGCAACATTCCCCATTCCAGTCTCTTCGAGGTAACCCTCAACACCAAGGTCGACCCGCTGTCCGACGAGATCGATGTCGTCGTCTATGCGGAGTTCGCTGACGACGCGGCGCTGGCCGCCTACAAGGCGCACCCGCTCTACGCGCAGACCACCAGCAAGGTCAGACCCTTGCGCGAATTGCGCTATTCCGCCGACGTCGTGGCCGGGAGCTGATCCAGGGCCTGTTCCAGCTGGTGCCTTTTTCGACGCCCCCTGAAATAGCCAGGCAGCACATGAAGGCCACCAGGCAGATTGTCGGCCTTCCGCCAGGCCTGCAGTTCGGCCAGCACGACGCTGAAATGGCCCTGCATGGCTGCTTTCAGCGCGCCGCGCACCGTCAGATAGCTGAGGATCGACCCGTAGCCGCTTGATCGGTAATCGGGACAGCGGCCGACGAAATCATCCAGCCCCTTGATATAACCGGCATGGGTGCGCGAGATCGAGTTCGCCGACCGGTATTTGAGGACGTCGGTGGCCGTGCCGAAGGCGATGCGATGCTGTCTCGCCAGCCGCAGCAGCAACTCCCGGTCCTGATGGCGGCGCAGGTCCGGATCGTAGCCCCCCACCGCGTCAAAGGCCGCGCGGCGAACCGTGACGGTCGAGTTGGTCAGCGGAATGCAATGGCAGAGCAGAAGCTGCCGCAGTGTCTCGCTATCGGGGGTAAGGCGGGGCAATCGGTGTATTCGTTCGCCGCGGTCCGAAATGTCGCTGAAGCCGTCGATGGTACAGGCGATGTCGGGGTTCTCGTCGAAGAATGTGATCAGCCTGTCCACACGCCCGGGGCGGAAGGCGTCGTCCGAATCTAGAAAAGCGATGAGCGGTGCACTGGACAATGCCGCTCCCTGGTTGCGAGCTTGGTTGGCACCGGCTGCCACCGGTATGCGGCGCCATTTCAGGCGCACATCGTCGAGCGAGGCCAGATAGCTTTCGGTGCTGTCCGTCGATCCGTCATCTATCACCACCAGTTCGATATCGGTTCGCGCGGTGCAAAGTACGGATGCCAGCGTGCGCGGCAGGCTTTCACGGCGATTGCGGGCAGGCACGACCACGGCAAGACGAGGCGTGGCGACAAGGCCCGCTTCCATCGCAAGATTGGTCGGCAGGACTGTCATGGCCGGAACTCGTGCATGGTGGTGCGGGTGCAGCCGAAGTCCGCCTTGAAGGGTTCGTCGCCGATGGTGAAATCGAAGGCTTTGCCGCCCTCGGCGGCCCAGGCCGCCATGACCTGGTCAAGCGCCACGCGGCCCGGAGAATGGCGCGCATGGGCGCGATAGTCGCAGGCCAGCAGGATGTAGCGAAAGCAGTCGCCGTCGACCAAGCCGAAGACAATAGCGACCGGACCATCCTTCGAAGCGAGGCGATAGGTTCGTGCAAGGCCGGAGCATGCGCCGTTCGTAGCGACATCGATGTAGAATTCGAGGCCGTGCGGCGTTTGCATCGGATCATCCGGGAAGCGCCCGGCGCGGAAGTCGCGCGCTGCAACCAGGGCCTGACGCACACTGTCGGGCCCGACCAGCTCCAGCTTCAGCCCGCCAGCTTCGGCAAGCCTGCGCGCCTTGCGGTCGAGGCTTCCGGCGCCGCGACAGCCAAGGTTGGTCCTGCGCCATTCGGCATAGGGAAAGCCGTAGCGTACGGCATGCGCGCCGAAATCGAGCGCAGACGGCTCGGAGCCCAGCAACTGGTGCCATTGATGCAGATGGTTGTGATGAACAGGTCCAATTCTCAAATCCGCATGGTGCCCAAGGACATCACGAAAATGCCGCCTGGTTTGTACGCCGACTGTTACGCCCCTGGCCACGATCGGACAGGCGTAATCGGTGACGCCCAGGAAGGCATATTCGATCGCCCGATCGCCGCGCCGCACCAGCGGAACCACCAGTTGGAGTTCGCCGTCGCTGTCGCGGCCGGTGATCACCAGCGGCTCGGCGCTATGCGCCGGAGCGATGTTGCGATAGAAAGCCGTGAGCCAGTCAGGATGTTGGAAGGCCGATGCCGATGCGCCGCAGAACAGCCGCCGGTATTCCACCGAGCCGAAATCGAAGCTGTCGGCCGCCTCGATCACGATCGGCCGATCCGAGATCGGATGTCCTGGCGCGGCGCGGTCAAGCACGCTTCAGCCCGGTGAAAAGTCTCCTGAACGCCTGCTGCGGGAGAAGGGCGGGGTCGTCGAGGCCGATGCGGCCGCCGGCCGGCAGGTCCACGTCCCGCAAGGCGGCGTACAGCCTGTCTTCCGAAAGCTTCTGGGTTTCCACGCGCTCGGGGTGCGTTTCCCGATAGATCGTGCCGTAGGAGCCGTGCGCCGGATTGGTGTTGATCTCGAAGATTTGCGGACACCCGTCGACCAGCGAGAAGTCGGCGCGCCCATAATCGATGCCGGCGAGGTCGAATGCCCTGCGAAGCACGTCTTCATACAGGTTGCCGACGACGAACCGGCGCTCGTTTTCGACGAATGTCGCCAACATGGGATGGGCAAGCAGACGCTGCTTGTCCTGCACGTCCTTGGCCGCCCAGCGGAAATCGACGACTTTGTGATGGGCGATCAGCCGATCGCCGACGCGATAGGTGGCAAAGCGCTGCCAGACGCCGGGGCTGACCTCCTGGCCGGCATACTCGATCACCAGCTTGCCGGCCAGCGGTATGCCGTTCGCTTTCATCCGGCCCAGCGCCGCCTCGAGCGCCGGCTGGTCCGCAATCAGCTCGAAGTCCGCGGAAAGGTGATCGAATTCGTTGCGGATGAATACCGGAAAAGCGTTCGGACGCGGCTGGCTTTCGCAACGCCAGGCCGAGAAGCAGTTGATGCCGGCCGCGTGCAGGGCTTTCAGCAAATCATGACGCCCAAGCACACGGGCGGGATGATTGAGAACACGTGCCCCGCCGCGCTCGAGCCGATTGGCGACCCCGGCGGCCAATGCGATCTCGAAGTGCGAAAGCCGCTCGTGATCCGTGAAGACCCAGGTGCCGGAGCGCAGCTCCTTCTGCCGAAAGAGGCGCTCGTAGCTCCAGTGGCGTGCGTTGCCCAACTGGCGGATCAGATGGCGAACGGTGTAGCCGTGGCTGCGCGTGGTGACGAAGTTGATCAAGCGCCATCCGGCGAGCCGCCGTCCTCCTGCAAGGTGAGAACGCCGGCCGGCTGCCGTGATCCGTTCACCGAGCCTGCGAGGACCGAAGCATAAAGGGCAAGGTTGAGCGCCACCGCCGAATCCAGCGAGAAATCCCGCACGCGCCGACGCCCTCGCGCGATGAGGGTGTTCCTTTCCTCGCTATCGGCAAGCAACCGAAGCGTCAGGTCGGCGAGCCCTTCGCGCCGTCCTTCCGAAACCAGCGCCAATGCCTCTGGACGACCGGCGACGTCGGTCACGCCGCCGACGCCATAGGCGACCACCGGTACTTCCGCCGCCATCGCTTCGAGCAGGACGCTGCCGAATACTTCGCGCCGGGAGGGCAGGATCATGACGTCGGAGATCTTGAGTGCCTTCTTGACCTCGGCTGGCGAGACGAATCCGGTGATTGCCCACCAGCCTGGCCTGGAGATCGCGGCGAGCGCCGCTTCAAGCTTTCGGCGGTCGGGACCGTCCCCGCAGATCAGCAGGAACACATTTTTCCCTGACAGGCGCTCGACGAGCGCGGGCAGGTCCTGCCAACCCTTTTCACCGCTGATGCGGCCGATAAAGCTGACGATTGGCCGTTCGTCCGGGATGCCGTGCTCACGGCGAAAGGCCCGAAGCAACCCAGGTGCGACTGGACGGCGGAACGCTTCGACATCGACCGCATCGGGGATCACCTCGATGCGCGAGGCATCGAGCCCCAGCTCCGAGGCCGCGCTCCTGCCATATGTATCGGTGAGCACGACGACCCGATCGGCCGACCTCAAAGCCAGGCGCTCAAGCCACCGGGTGACGTCGTAAGATTTGCCCTTGAGCCGAAGCGCACTCTGGAGCCCGGACCAGAGCGGCGTGTTCATCGAAACGACGAGGGGTATCCTCAGCCTGCCGACAATGACGGCGATGATCCTGCACCAGACCGAGTGGTTGAAATGGATGTGGACCACATCGTAGCGGCGTCGGGCTCGAAGAAGCTCCGGGATCGCGCCCAGAAACCAGCTGAAGCAGAGCATCGGCCCGGCCAGGAACTCGGGCAGCCGGAAGCCTGTGCATGTCACCCGCATGGTCGCGGATATCCGCACATGCCTTGGGCTGCCTGGAATGTAGCTGGTCAGAACCGTCTGGGTCGCGCCGGCCTTGTCCATGGCTTGTGCGATCGTCCATGTCTGGTTCTGCAATCCGCCGACAGGATCGAACGCGATCGGCCAGTTGCCTGGTCGATAGAAATGCGGTGTGATCCGCAAGATCCTGAGCATGCCGTTGCCCGCCATTCGTCGTTCCAGCCATGCACGCAGGGCAATGGGCGCCATTCGACGTCGAATCGCGACGTCACGACAGTCGTCCAAGACGGAATTCGCAGCATCCCCCATGCGGGGGATATCCTTACGTGAAATACTTTCGCTGCAGAAGAGAAAAGCGGGCGGCCATTTCTGGTGGTTTTTGCCATGCTCTGGCGCCAGGGCGCGCAATCACGTCTTGAACGGCTATACGGAATGATGCACATCGCGCCTGCATGACCCGTTCCACAGCCGCCGGAATTCATCCGCTCGACCATCTGGTGCTGCCGACGCGGAGCCTCGACATGGCGCGCGCCCGGCTCACTGCGCTGGGCTTCGTCGTCGCTCCCACCGGCATCCATCCCTTTGGAACGGAGAATTGCTGCGTTTTCCTCGCCGACGGCACCTATCTGGAGCCGCTCGCGATCGGCAGCGAACAAATAGCATTTGACGCGGCCGCCGAGGGCAATGCCTTCGTCACCCGCGACCGCATCTATCGCGACAGCCGCGGCGACGAGGGGTTTTCTGCGGTGGTTCTGGGCACCGACAATGCCGATGCCGACCACGCGCGCTATGTGGAAACCGGCCTCTCGGCGGGCGACACGCTGAGCTTTTCGCGCGCTTTCACCGACACGGCGGGCAAAAGCGATACCGCGTCATTCAAGCTCGCCTTTGCTTCGAGCCGCGGCGCAAAGGATGCTTTTCTTTTTGCCTGCCAGCGGATCAACGCACCGAAAGTGGATCGCGCGGCCTTGCAGGCCCACCCCAATGGGGCCACCGGCATTGTGGAAGTGGTGGCGGTCAGCGACCGACCTGACGAGCAGCGTCGCCTGATCTCCGTGGCGGTGGACGATCCCGCCGCCATTGGGCAGGAGGGTGCGTTCCGCCTGCCGAATGCAGTTTTGAACGTCCTCGATCCCGCGTCTTTCACTGCCCGCTTCGGCATTCCGGCTGGCATGCCCACCGAACTTCGGTTCGCCGCGGTCGTCTTTGCGGTCCGCGATGCCGATGCCGTTTCAAGGCTGCTTGCAGCCAACGCCGTCCCGCACGATATAGCGGGCAATGATATTGTCGTGCAGCCGGCATCAGGCCAGGGCGCGGCTTTCATCTTCCGGGAGATCCCATGAACAAGCCCCCCAATTCGATGGCGCCCAATTCGGCGGTAACCGTCGGCAACGTCGTTTTCGACAACAACGCGGCCTTGGCGCTGATCGCCGGACCGTGCCAATTTGAATCGCGTCAGCATGCTTTCGACATGGCCGGTGCGCTCAAGGAATTGACCGGCAAGCTCGGCATAGGCCTCGTCTACAAGACCAGTTACGACAAGGCCAACCGCACCTCGCTGTCGGCGACGCGCGGCGCCGGCATGGAGGCAGCACTCCCTGTCTTCGACGAACTGCGCAAGGAATTCTCGCTTCCCGTGCTGACCGATGTCCACACCGAGGAGCAGTGTGCCATCGTCGCGCCGCATGTCGATGTGTTGCAGATTCCGGCCTTCCTGTCGCGCCAGACCGATATGCTGGTCGCCGCCGCCAGAACCGGCAAGGTGATCAACGTCAAGAAGGGGCAGTTCCTCGCGCCCTGGGACATGAAGAACGTGGTCGCCAAGATCACCGGTTCCGGCAACCCCAACGTCTTGACCACCGAGCGCGGCGCCTCGTTCGGCTACAACACGCTGGTGTCCGATATGCGTGCTCTGCCCATCATGGCTGAGATCGGCGCGCCGGTGATCTTCGATGCCACGCATTCGGTGCAGCAGCCGGGCGGGCAGGGCGGGTCTTCGGGTGGCGAGCGGCGTTTCGTCGAGACCTTGGCCCGCGCGGCGGTTGCTGTCGGCGTTGCCGGCGTCTTCATCGAGACCCACCAGGATCCGGACAATTCGACCTCTTCCGACGGCCCCAACATGGTGCCGCTGAAGGACATGCCGGCACTCCTGGAGCGTTTGATGGCGTTCGACCGCATCGCCAAGGGTCGCTGAGGCGGCGCTTCTCGTCGGTGGCAAGATTGCTGCCTATCGCGTCAACATGAAGGTGACCTTCATTCTCGCGGAGTGATCGGCCGACACCGTAAAAACCCGGGAACTTTCGCCCGCCTCCGTCATTGTCGAAGCAGAGTTTGACGACAATGAGGAGCACATCATGACAACTCAAACAGGCCACACCCAAGCCATTGCCGCTTCGCGAGTCATCGGCACGACAGTTTACAATACCGCGGGCGACAGCATCGGCAGCATCGAGGACGTCATGCTCGACAAGACCTCGAACGGCATCATGTTCGCAGTCATCGGTTTTGGCGGCTTTCTCGGCATGGGCGAGAAGTATCATGCCATTCCTTGGGCAAGTCTCGATTATGATCAGGACAAGGGCGGCTATGTCGTGCCCTTCTCCAAGGAACAGCTGAAAGCAGCGCCCGCCTATTCGATCGATGAATTGACCGGCGAGGATGGCGAGCGCGCGCGCGACGCATCCTACGAGTATTACAACGTCAAGCCATACTGGCACTGATGTGACAAAAAGGGCCTCGCTTCGGCGGGGCCCTTTTTCGATTCAACGCAATGCCTGATGGGCTTACCGGGCCTTCGGAACTATTGGTTGATGCTCAAGGCCGGCAAAGGCGCGACTGCCTTTGGCGGTGACTGCTGGTTGTCGCACGACGTCAGGAACGCCGCCGCGATCAGGAACAAACTCACGATACCGCTCAACTCGGACATGGCGAAACTCCTCCTGTTTCGCCCCGCGCTTCGAAACCATATCTCGAAACGCGCGTCTGACAGCATGACTTATGATGACAGAAATTTGCGCTTCGTGAATCAGGCGGGCCGCACTATTTGGCCATGGCCCGATTGCCTTTTGCGGCGCTTTGGCTAAGACGGGCGCGACCTTTCTTCATATCAATCGGGGACATCGCAATGACCGCCATCGTCGATATTGTCGGGCGTGAAATCCTGGACAGCCGTGGAAATCCAACCGTCGAGGTCGACGTCGTGCTCGAAGACGGCTCGATGGGCCGCGCCGCGGTGCCGTCTGGCGCATCGACCGGCGCCCATGAGGCCGTCGAACTGCGCGACGGCGGCGCCCGTTATCTCGGCAAAGGCGTGCTCAAGGCCGTGGAAGCGGTCAATGGCGAGCTGTTCGAGGCGATCGGCGGCATGGAAGCCGAAAACCAGATCCACATCGACCAGACCATGATCGAACTCGACGGCACGCCCAACAAGAGCCGACTCGGCGCCAACGCCATCCTCGGCGTGTCGCTGGCGGTTGCGAAGGCGGCGGCCGATGCCTCCGGCCTGCCGCTCTACCGTTATGTCGGCGGGACCAAGGCGCACATCCTGCCGGTGCCGATGATGAACATCATCAACGGCGGCGCGCATGCCGACAATCCGATCGATTTCCAGGAATTCATGATCCTGCCGATCGGCGCGCCGACGCTGCGCGAAGGCGTGCGCTGGGGCTCGGAAATCTTCCACACGCTCAGGAAGAAGCTGAAGGACGCCGGCCACAACACCAATGTCGGCGACGAGGGCGGCTTTGCCCCGAACCTGAAGAGCGCGCCGGTGGCACTCGATTTCATCATGGAATCGATCGAGAAAGCCGGCTTCAAGCCGGGCGAGGAGATCGCGCTCGGCCTCGACTGCGCCGCGACCGAGTTCTTCAAGGACGGCAATTACGTCTATGAGGGCGAGAAGAAGACGCGCGATCCCAAGGCACAGGCCAAGTATCTCGCCAAGCTCGCCGCCGACTATCCGATCATCTCGATCGAGGACGGCCTTGCCGAGGACGACTGGGAAGGCTGGAAGTACCTGACGGACCTGATCGGCAAGAAGACGCAACTGGTCGGCGACGACCTGTTCGTCACCAATACGGCGCGGCTGCGCGACGGCATCCGCATGGGCGTTGCCAATTCGATCCTGGTCAAGGTCAACCAGATCGGCTCGTTGACGGAAACGCTCGACGCCGTCGAGACCGCGCACAAGGCCGGCTACACCGCCGTCATGTCGCACCGCTCCGGTGAAACCGAGGACTCGACCATCGCCGATCTCGCTGTCGCCACCAACTGCGGACAGATCAAGACGGGTTCGCTGTCGCGCTCGGACCGCATGGCCAAGTACAACCAGCTGATCCGCATCGAGGAAGAGCTCGGCAAGCAGGCGCGCTACGCCGGCAAGTCGGTCGTTAAGGGCTGATCCGGAACGCGCGGGTCCGCGATATCTGGGAAAGGGCGGGATTATTCCCGCCCTTTTTCATTTGGGCACGTCCTAATGCATGTCGCCCAAAACTGAACTCGGTTTTGGGAGAACGACATGCATAAAACAAAGGGCTAAAGCGGCTGTCCGTAACCGTCCGTTAAGCACAATCGGGCGAAAAAGACAGTGAGCCGCCTGAGTTCGCGGCCGCGAGGGAACGGGCGATGTGGACGCGTCAGCACAAGCAGAGAAACACCGGCCGGCTGATCATCCCTTCGCTTTGCGTGGTGTTCCTGGCCTATTTCGGCTTCCACGCCTATCACGGTGAATTCGGCATCAATTCGAAATATCAGCTCGAGGCCCAGACGGTCGCGCTGCAAGCGCAGCTCGATGCCGTCAAGGCGCGCCGCATGGAGCTGGAGCGTCGCGTTCGGCTCATGCATGACGGCACGCTGGAGAAAGATATGCTCGACGAGCAGGCGCGCAAAGCGCTCAACCTGTCCCAGCCTGATGAAATCACCATCATGCTGCCGGCCTCATCCAAATAACGGACTTTCAGTTAATCACCAATATTTTCAATGATTTTAACCGGTTAGGCGCATGCCAGCTATGCAAATTCGTCATGGCGCAACGCTGTAACGCGTGTTAGCCTCCCATAAATCGATGGGGAGGCTGATCTCCCCGGGAGCAGATTTCCTCTAGCTCCAATGTCCGCAAAGAGACGCCAACAGGGAGTGATGCATGGCCACCGCAGCCAGAATAGCGCCTGCCAAATCGAAATCCGACGGCAAATCGGGGCTTTCAGCACCCAAGCCTGCTGAATTCACCAAGGACGAAGAGCTTGCCGCCTATCGGCACATGCTGCTCATCCGCCGCTTCGAGGAAAAGGCCGGCCAGCTCTACGGCATGGGCTTCATCGGCGGCTTCTGCCATCTCTATATCGGCCAGGAAGCCGTCGTCACCGGCATGAAGATGGCTCTGATCGACGGCGACCAGATGATCACCGCCTATCGCGATCACGGCCACATGCTGGCGATGGAGCTTTCGCCGCGCGGTGTCATGGCCGAGCTGACCGGACGCCGCGGCGGCCTTTCCAGGGGCAAGGGCGGCTCCATGCACATGTTCTCCAAGGAGAAGCATTTTTACGGCGGCCACGGCATTGTCGGCGCGCAGGTGTCTCTGGGCACGGGCCTCGCCTTCGCCAACCGCTATCGCGAAAACAACAATGTCTCGCTGACTTATTTCGGTGATGGCGCCGCCAACCAGGGCCAGGTCTATGAAAGCTTCAACATGGCCTCGCTGTGGAAGCTGCCGGTGATCTACATCATCGAGAACAACCGTTACGCCATGGGCACCTCGGTATCGCGCTCGTCGGCGGAAACCAATTTTTCGCATCGCGGCGCTTCATTCAAGATCCCGGGCATCCAAGTCGACGGCATGGATGTGCGGGCGGTCAAGTCCGCCGGCGACCAGGCGACCGAATGGTGCCGTGCCGGCAACGGGCCGATCATTCTGGAAATGCAGACCTATCGCTATCGCGGTCACTCGATGTCCGACCCGGCGAAATACCGCTCCAAGGAAGAAGTCCAGAAGATGCGCTCCGACCATGACCCGATCGAACAGGTCAAGGCGCGGTTGACGCAGAAGAAGTGGGCGACCGAGGACGAATTGAAGGCCATCGACAAGGAGGTTCGCGACGTCGTCGCCGACGCCGCCGAGTTTGCCCAGAACGATGCAGAGCCGGATCCGTCCGAGCTCTGGACCGATATCGTATTGTAAGGGAGGGCGAGGAACATGCCGATCGAAATTCTCATGCCCGCTCTCTCGCCGACCATGGAAGAGGGCAATCTTTCCAAATGGTTGAAGAACGAGGGCGACAAGGTCGTCGCCGGCGACGTCATCGCCGAGATCGAAACCGACAAGGCGACGATGGAAGTCGAAGCCGTCGATGAAGGCACGATTGGAAAGCTCCTGATCGCCGCCGGCACCGAAGGCGTCAAGGTCAACACACCGATCGCAGTTTTGCTGCAGGACGGCGAAAGCGCCAGCGCCATTAGCTCCCCCTCTGATGGGGGAGGTCGCGCCGCCGGCGCGG
>NZ_JAIUIQ010000060.1:0-32514 GCF_020165735.1 Mesorhizobium sp. B283B1A | reverse complement strand
CACCCAATGAACCCGCCCTCTCTCAGTTGCCCTCGAGGGCCATCTCCGTTTCGCCATCGAACAGGTGAATGCGCTCCTGATCGAACTCGAGCCAGATCTGCTCGTCGGGTGTGACGGCGATGTTGGGCGACACGCTGATGTTGACGATGGCACCGGAGAGAAACGCCTGCACGAAGGTGATGTCTCCGGTTGGTTCCACCGTATAGGCCTTGGCCGGAATGGCTCCGTGGACCGCGCTCTTGTGCAGCTTGATGGTCGAGTGTCGCGCACCGAGAACGACCTTCCTGCTAGTCGCTCCCTGGACCTTGCGCGCGTTGGGTTGCGACAGCTCAAGGCTCCAGCCCTCAGCGCTCGAAAGGACGGTGTCGCCATTGGCCGTCGATGCCTGCAGTGGAATAAGGCTCATCGCAGGGCTGCCAACGAAGCTCGCCACGAACATATTGGCTGGATGTGCGAAAACTTGCGCCGGTGAATCGTATTGTTGCAGGTAGCCGCCGTTCATGACCGCCATCCTGTCTGCCATGGTCACGGCCTCGAGCTGGTCGTGCGTCACATAGACGATCGTCGCCTTGAGATCCTGGTGGAACCGCTTGATCTCCGACCGCATCTGCACGCGCAGCTTGGCGTCGAGGTTGGAGAGCGGTTCGTCCATCAGGAACACCGCCGGATCTCGAACCAGGGCGCGGCCCAGGGCCACGCGCTGCTGTTGCCCGCCTGAAAGTTCGCGCGGCTTGCGCTCGAGCAACTGCGTCATGTCGAGCACGCGCGCCGCTTCCTTGACCTTCCTGTCGATCTCGTCCTTGGGCAATCTGCGCATCTGCAGCGGGAACGCCAGGTTCTTGTAGACCGATTTCTGCGGGTAGAGCGCGTAGTTCTGGAACACCATCGCGATGTCCCGGTCCTTGGGGTCGAGGTCGTTGACCACCCGGTCCCCGATGACGATGTCGCCTGAGGTGACCGGGATCAGCCCGGCGACGAGATTGAGCGTGGTTGTCTTGCCGCAGCCTGAGGGGCCGACGAGTGCAACGAATTCGCCGTCATTGACCGTCAGCGAAACATCGTTGACGGCTTTGAAGCTGCCATACGTCTTGACGAGATCTTTGAGGACCACGTGGGCCATCGGCAACTCCCTAGTGCTTGACGGCGCCTTCTGTAAGGGCGCGTACGAAGTATCGTTGCAGGACGAGGAACAGCACCACGACGGGCACGCTCATCATGAAGCTGGCCGCCATCAGACCCGGAAAGTCGGTCGTGTTCTCCGAGAAGAAGCGCTGGATGCCGACCGGCAGGGTCAACTGCTCGTTCTTGGAGAGGAAGGTGTAGGCGTAGATGTACTCGTTCCACGCGCCGATGAAGGAATAGATCGCGGTGGCGATGATCCCTGGTGCCGAGAGTGGCATCACGATCAGGATGAAGGCCTGTAACCGCGTCGCTCCGTCGATACGCGCCGCCTGCTCGAGCTGCACCGGGATGTTGTCGTAGAAGCCCTTGAGCAGCCAGATCGCTAGCGGCAGTCCGAATGTGAGGTAGGTGAGGATGAGCGAGCCATGCGTGTTCACCAGCCCGATCGCGCGCATCAGGATGAAGAGCGGCACCAGAAAGATCACCGCGGGGAACATGTTGCGAAGCAAGACGGCGAAGAACAGGAAGTTCCGGCCCGGGAAGGTGAAGCGCGAAAAGGCGTAGGCCGCGGGAACCGCCACGATCACCGAAAGGACGGTCGTAGCAGTGGAGACGTAAAGGCTGTTCCAGAAGAAGCGGAGGAAGTCCTGGCCGACACTGTTCTGCGGATCGAGCAGCTTCTGGTAGCTGGCGAGAGTAGGCTCGTCCGGCCACCATTGCGGCGGGAATTGCATCGCGGCAAAGCCGGATTTGATCGAGGTGATCAGCATCCAGATCATGGGCAATGCGGTGTAGAGCAGCATGAACACGAGGAAGATGCGCCCGCTCCACCGCCATCCGTCGACGCGTATGCGGCGACGGGTCTGGCCTCGAGCGGCTGTCTCGGCAATCGTGCTCATGCGCTCTCATCCTTCCGGTCGTTTCCGCTTAGCGCGCGAACGTAAAAGTAGCCGAGCGTCATCAGAATGAAGAACAGGAGCACCGAGTAGGCCGATGCGACGCCCCAGCGCTGCCGGCCGAAGGCAAGCTCATAAATGTGCGTGATCCAGATGTGCGACGCGTTCGACGGCCCGCCGCCGGTCATGATCCAGGGGATGATGAAGGAATTGAAGTTGGCGACTGCCAGCAGAAGGATCGTCACCGTCGAGACGTTTCTAAGGTGCGGGAAGGTGACGTGCCAGAAGCGCTGCCATGCGCTGGCTCCGTCGACCTTTGCAGCCCGCAGCAACTGGTCCGGGACGGTCTGCAGACCGGCCATCATCATGATCATGGCGAACGGGAACTCCCGCCAGATATTGACGACGATCAGGGAGGGCAGCACCGTGCTGACGCTGTCGATGAAATTCGGCGGCCGGTCGGCCCATCCGAGGCCGACCAGCACGGCGCCGATGATCCCAAAGTCCGAATGGTAGATCCACTTCCAGATGTAGGACGCGGCGACGGCGCTGATGACCCAGGGAATGATCAGGATAGCGCGCAGCACCCCCCGACCGATGAAGTCGCGATGGAGGGCCAGCGCGCAGCCAAATCCCAGGACAAAGGAGAGGAAGGTGGATGCCAGTGTCCAGATAAGGGTGTTCGAGGTGACCTTCCAGAACACCGGGCTGGTGAGGATGGCGGTGTAGTTGTCGACGCCGATGAAGATCTTGTCGCGGAGCTGCAGGCCAGGCGGCGTGTTGAAGAACGACAGCTCGATCGTGTAGTAGATCGGATAGGCTATGACGATCAGCATGACGGCAATCGCGGGAAGCACGTACGCGTAGTCGGCGCGATGCTCCCAAATCTTGCGCAGCAGGGGTCGCAATCTCCCGCGAGCCCCGGTCTTGCCGGTCACGATCGTCACTTTGGCGGGCCCTTGTTTTCGGAAAGAACCGGTTGCGCTCCGGGCGCAACCGGCAAGATCGCAGGTCAGGCTTCGGCTAGAGTCCGCCGCCCATCAGGTCTTTCACCTTCTTGGCCGCGTCGTCGGCTGCCTGGTCGACGGTCATTGCTCCGGTGAGGGCATTTTGGAGCATGTCCGGGACGATGATGTTCATGATCTCGGGAGATTGCGGCAGCGCCGGGAACGGGATGCCGTATGGCAGCATGGAGGTCGTGACGTCGAGGAACTTGATGCTGTCCAGACGCTCCTTCATCCATTTGGTCTTGAAGCCGTTAAGGTTGCCCGGGTTCGAACCCGCATAGGCCATTTTCAGTGACCATTCAGGGCTGGTCCACATGCAGATGATGGCCTTCGCAGCCGGTTCGTCCACCTTGCCGCCCTCGACATATTCGGGCTTCAGGATGTGGATGTTCGAGCCGCCGAACACGACGGCGCGCTTGCCGTCGGGGCCGGTCGGAATCAGCCCGTAGCGCATATTGTTGATGACGGTCTGCGCCTTTTCCTTGTCGGCGCCGGTCGCCTTCGCCTGCAGATCGAGCATGACGTTGTAATCGGAAGGGTGCGAGATCATCATGCCGAGCTGGCCAGCGAGGAACAGCGGCTGGTTGTCGGCCTGTTGGTTGGTGAGCGCCGAAACCGGAACCGACTTGTCGCGGACATACATGTCGTAAGAGGCTTGCAGCGCGGCCTTGCTCTGCGGGCTGTCGAGTTCGATCTGCTTATAGGTCGGGTTCGGCGAGGTTTCGTCGAATACGCCGCCGCCATAGGCCCACAACTGAGGCATGAAGCGGTACGGGGTATTGCCGGCATTCTTGCGCGCTACGAGGCCGTAACCGGCGATGCCGAGCTTGTCGTGGATCTGCTTGGAGTACTTCACGACGTCGTCCCAAGTTGCCGGAGCCTTGTCCGGATCGAGACCCGCGCGCTTGAAAATGTCGGCATTCCAGATGAACGCCATGGTTTCATTGTTGGTTGGGATGCCGTAGGTCACGCCGTCCCAGGTCACGGCTTTCATGGCGCCGGGCCAGAAATCCTCGGTCGAATATCCGACATCCTCGGGCTTGAGCGGCTCCAGATAGCCCTTCGAGGCGAACTCGGTGCCACCCAGGATCTGCAAGCGGACCGCCATTGGCGCTGCATTGCCAAGGAGCGCCGTGCGGAACTTGTCCAGGAGATCGTTATAGGTGAGCGCCTGATCCTCAAGCTGGATGTTCGGGTAGGTCTTGCGGAAGGTCGCGAAGAAATCCTTGTAGTACTGGCGCAGAAGGTCGGGGTCGCCCTCGAAGACGCCCTGATACCAGAACGTCAGTCGTCCCTTGTAATCGAGCGGGGTGACCTTGCCGCAATCGGCGGCGGTGTCGAACTCCTGTGTGCCTGCAATCGAGCGCACATACTCCGGCGACCACTTGCTCAGGTCGACCGGCGGCGCACCAAGCGCCGATGTGGACATCAGCGATGCCGTCAAAACACCGACGACAGTGCCGCGCAGGACCGCACTGCCGAGCGTAATTCTCGTCATAGGTATCCTCCCTGGTTCTCCGCCCTGCGATCGCGAGGATGCCCTTTTTCGGCACGGGTGTACCCTCTCGACCATTTAGTACGTTTTCAGATCGTTGATTGTCTGTCAACGCACAGGATCGTACATTGTTTATGAAAGCCGTGTGTGATATCCGGCAAAGAATGTATTGACCTGAGGAGCCGGCCTTGGCCGAAATAGCTGATTTCAAAGCCATGCCACCCGATGGGATCGATCCCATCGGGGCTTCCAGCGAGGGCGCCTCGCTTTATGAGCGGATCAGGGAAGACATCATCGAGGGTCGGCTCGCCGCCAACGAGCGGCTTGTGGTCACCGATCTCGCCCGGCGCCACGGGACTTCGACCAATCCCGTGCGCGAGGCGCTGCAGCTGTTGCGTGGAGAGGGCTTTGTCACCTTTGTCGCCAACCGCGGGGCGCGCGTGCGACCCATAGATCAGGATTTCGTCCGCGATATCTACGAGATCGGTGTCTTGATCGAGCCGGCGCTGACGCGATGGTTTGTGAATATGGCCACCGGTGAGGACATCGCCGAACTCGAACGTCTCCAGGGCTCGATCGAAGAGAACAACTTCGCCGACACGTTCAGGCACAGCGAGCTGGATACCGCCTTCCACACCGTGATGTACCAGCGGCACTACAACCGCCATGCCGCCGAGCTTTGGTGGAAGCATCGCGAAGTGCTGCGAGCCGTGAGCAGGCGTTTCAATTTCACGCTCGCCCGGCGGGCCGCAATCATGCGCGAGCACCGCGAACTCATTGCGCTGGTGAAGGCGGGAGAAGCCGACAAGGCGGCCGAACTCGTCTCCCGCCATGTCGAGGGTTCCGGCCGGCATGTTCTCGAACAGATGCGTGCGCGCAACGCCGCTCGGGCCGGATAGGACGAGAGCTCAAGTCCAGAACGTCGTGCCCCGACATTTCAGACAAAGGGAGTTGAGATGAAAATCACCAGCGTTCGGCCGTGGCTGATCAAGTCCGATGCTTCCTATTGGGGAGAGTACCTGTTCGTCGAGGTGACGACCGACGAAGGGGTAAGCGGCTGGGGAGAAATCACCACCACGACCAGACTCGCCAACCGCGCTCTTTGCACGATCCTGCGGCAGATCGGTGTCGCCATGACAGGTGAGGATCCTGCGCGTATCGAGCATCTCTGGCACAAGATTTTCCGCAGCTTCACCTATATGGGCAGCCGCGGCGCCGCCGTCGAATGCGTGAGCGCCATCGACATAGCGCTATGGGACATCCGGGGCAAAGTCTTGGGCAAACCGATCTACGAGTTGCTGGGCGGGCCGGTGCGTGATGAAATCGCTCTCTACACTCATCCCAACCAGGCCAAGTTCACCAGCAAGGACGCGGTGGTCCGCGAAATCTTGGACATCGTCGAATCCGGACATACCGGGCTAAAGTTCGATCCCTTCCCCCACCAGGGTCGGACCGCCGATGGCTTGGCGCGCGAACAACGGGACGGCTACCTCGACGGCAGCATGACCCGCAAGGACGAGCGCGAAGCGGCCGAACTTACGGCGCTGATCCGCGAAACGGCTGGCTCTGACGTCGACATCCTCATCGATGCGCATGGCCGCTTCGACGTCCCCACCGCCATTCGCCTCTGCCGGAGCCTCGAGGAAGCCGGCCAGATCGACTGGTTCGAGGAGCCTTGTCCGCCCGAGAGCCTGAACGCCCTCAAGCAGGTGCGTGAGAAGGTCAGTGCCGCCATATCATGGGGTGAGCGCGGCCACACGAAATGGGATTTCGTGTCGGTACTCGAGAACAGGCTCGCCGACTACATCATGCCGGACGTCACCTGGACCGGCGGCATTACCGAGCTCAAGAAGATTTCAGCCCTCTGCGAGGCCTACTACATCCCGGTCTCGCCACATGACGCCGCGGGCCCGATCAACGTGGTTGCGGGAGCGCAGGTGATGATGACCGTTCCCAATTTCTACAAGCTCGAAACGTCGGAGTGGAACCTGGGCAAATACGATCACCTCATCGACAGACCGCTCGACGTTTCGAACGGCAGCCTCAAGCTGACGGCGAAGCCTGGCCTCGGTGTCGAGATGAACCGCGACTACTTGCAGGCCCATGAGATTGAGCTGAGCTAGCAAGGCTTCATGCCGGCCAGCGTTTGGGGCGACAAGCCCCGACCAGAACGAGGACAAGTCATGCCAAAGACGGACGGAGCCGGCGAGGCTCTCAATCGGATCAACACGAACTCCAAACCCTCCGACCTGCGCATCACCGACCTGCGCGTCGCCGAGATCGTCGGCGCGCCGTTCACTTCGGCGCTCATCAAGATCTACACCAATCAGGGTATTGTCGGCCTGGGCGAAGTGCGCGACGGCGCCAGCGCGACCTATGCGCTGATGCTCAAGAGCCGGCTGCTGGGCGAGAACCCTTGCGACGTCGACCGGCTGTTCCGCCGCATCAAGCAATTTGGCGGCCACGGGCGGCAGGGTGGCGGTGTCTCGGCGGTCGAGATCGCGCTTTGGGACCTTGCCGGCAAGGCCTATGGCGTGCCGATCTACCAGATGCTCGGGGGACGGTTCCGCGACAAGGTGCGTGTCTATTGCGATACCGACGCGGAGAAGCCCAGCGGCACCGAGACCGGCAAGCGGCTCAAGGCGCGGATGGATCTCGGTTTTACCTTCCTCAAGATGGACCTCGGGCTGACGCAGATCTCCCACATCCCAGGCGCGGTGGTCGCGCCGGCTGGCGTGCTCGATGGTTTCCGCGGGCACGCCGCTCGCGGCCGGGCACGCACGCTGGACGAGCGCCGGGCGCGCAACGCCGCCTATGACGCGCAGAACGTGCCGCATCCCTTCACCGGCCTCCACTTCACCGAAAAGGGCATCGACCTGCTCGACCGATATATCCACGAGGTCCGGGAGGTGATCGGCTACGAAATCCCGCTCGCCATCGACCATGTCGGCCACATCTCGCTGCAGGACGGCATCCGTCTCGCCCGGCGGATCGAGAAATATGCCCCAGCCTGGCTCGAGGACGTGATCCCCTGGCAGTACACCGAGCAGTATCGGCAGCTGCAGCAGGCGACTTCGGTGCCGATCTGCACGGGCGAGGACATCTACCTCAAGGAAGGCTTCGAGCCGCTGCTCAAGGCGGGCATCTCGGTCATCCATCCGGACCTGCTGACCTCGGGCGGCATCCTCGAGACCAAGAAGATCGGCGACGCGGCGCAGGACCATGGCGTCGCCATGGCCATCCACATGGCGGAAAGCCCGATCGCCGCAATGGCCGCCGCGCATGTCGCGGTGGCCACGGGAAACTTCATGGCGCTCGAATATCACAGCGTCGAGGTGGACTGGTGGGACGATATCGTCACGGGCCTGCCCAAACCGCTGGTCAAGGACGGGTTCATCACCGTGCCGGACAAGCCGGGGCTGGGCATCGACGACGTGGTCGACGAAGTCATCAGCCAGCACCTGCAGGAAGGCGTCAAAGGTATCTGGCAGCCGACCGATCACTGGGATGACGAATACTCCTGGGATCGGACCTGGAGCTGACTCTACACCTCTTCCAGGAGGGAGAGGTGAACACAAGGATCGACCATGATCTACGAACTTCGCATCTACGACTGCCTGCCGGGCCAGCTGCCGGCGCTGCTCAAGCGTTTCAACGACCATACCTTGGCATTGTGGGATAAGCACGGCATCCGCCAGGCCGGGTTCTTCACCACGGTGGTCGGCGAAAGCAGCAATCGACTGACCTATTTCGTCGCCTGGGAATCCCTTGCCGAGCGCGAGGTGAAATGGAAAGCCTTCACCACCGATCCGGCATGGCTCGAGGCCCGCGACGAGTCCGAGCGCGACGGCCCGATCCTGGCCAATATTTCCAGCCAGTTTCTCGCGCCAACCGCCTTCTCGTCGGTGAAATAGAGGACGTCATGAAGATCACCGATCTCCGGTGCGCCGTCATCGGCAAACATCCCATCGTCCGCATCGTGACCGATGAAGGCCTCTATGGCCTGGGCGAGGCAGAGTACACCAAGCCCTATCTCAAACCCTGGGTCCTGCATTTTCGCGAGGCGCTGATCGGTGAAGACCCGACCGATGTCGAACGCTGCATGCTGAAAATTCGCCAGCGCGGTTCGTTCAAGCCCTACGGCGCCGCCGTCAGCGCCATCGAGCACGCGCTCTGGGACATCGCCGGCAAGGCGGCAGGTCTTCCGGTCTACAAGCTGCTCGGCGGCAAGGTGCGTGACAAGGTCCGGGTCTATAATGGCTCCATCCGCAAGAAGCGCACCGGGGACAGACCCGAGGACTACGCGGCCGACGTCAAATGGATGATGGAGCGGCCGGAAAACTTCTTCATGGTCAAGCAAGGCATCTCCTTCCACTCCAACATGAAGACCAGCGTGCCCGACTTCCACTATGGCGTGCGCCAGCCGCCGACCTATCACGGCGCTATGGACCAGGGCCAAATCAGCGAGCGCGGCATGGCGCACATGATCGAATGCGTCATCGCCATGAAGGAGGTGCTCGGCGACAAGGTCTCCCTTGCCCTGGATTGCGGCCCCGGCTGGTTCCTGCCGGACGCAATCCGCTTCGCGCAGGCGGTGGAGAAATACAATCTGATGTGGCTCGAGGACATGCTGACGGGCGACTACGTGCCATGGGTCAATCCGCAGGCCTACCGCGAACTCACGACATCCACTTCCACCCCCATCCACACGGGAGAGCAGATCTACCTGCGTCATAATTTCAAGGAGTTGATCGAAACCCAGGCGGTCCGCGTCATCGGTCCGGACCCCGCCGATATCGGCGGCATCGCCGAGCTCAAATGGGTGGCCGAGCATGCCTACATGCATTCGATCATGATGGCGCCGCATGGCACGGCAAACGGTCTGCTGGGCCTCGGCGCGCTGATCAACGTCTGCGCCACACTGCCCGCCAACTATATCGCCTTCGAATATCCCAGCGCCTCCGATCCCTGGTGGGAGGATATCGTTGTTGGCCTGCCGACGCAGATCGTGAAGGACTCGATGATCGACCTGCTCGAGGCCCCCGGATTGGGCCTCGACATCGATGCCGCGGGCGCGAAGAAATACCTCAAGGAAGAGGACGCCGGGTTCTTCGATTGAATGCCCGCAGCGCGGACCTCGCGGATGCGATCCTCGTCGGCAGCATCTGGATCCGCCAGACCCGGCTAAGCAGCCAAATCACGCAAGTCGCCGCGGAAGACGGAGAAGGCCGGCCCGGCTGAGCGCGCTCCGCCTTCGGCCGGAGTGCTCGCCTATCGGCATGCGGCTCGGTGCAAGCCTTCCCTTGCGGGTCGAATTCCTCACTGGGAAGCCCACTATTGCGACTGCGCAACCCTTCCATCGTCGACGAACCACGGCTCGCATTGGATGCAGCGCGATTTACATTCTAGTATAATCTGATCATTTCTGGTGAACGAAGCCACGGATTTGCCATGGACCTGGATCCTTCGACCCTCAATCGGGCTCTCCCGCTCCGCGATCAGATCTATCAGAAGATCCGCAACCTGATCGTCGTCGGGCAGATGAAGCCGGGGGAAGTGATCAACGAGGTGGCGATCGCCGAAGCCCTCGGCGTCTCGCGCACACCGGTGCGGGAGGCCGTCAAGCGCATCAGCGACGAGGGTCTCGTCAAGATCCTGGCGCAGACCGGAACCTATGTCGCACCGATCAGCCGCGCCGACCTGGAAGAAGCCTATGTCATCCGTCGGGCGCTGGAGATGGAGAGCGCGCGGCGCGCGGCCGTCAAGCTGACACCGGCATCGGCCGAACTGCTTGAAGACAATATGGCAGCGCATCGGCTTGCCATATCGCGCGGCCGATATGCCACCGCGATACAACTCGACGATGTCTTCCACCGCACCATCGCCGAGATCTGCGGCCTGCCGATGATCTGGCGCGCCGTCGACATCTCCAAGGCGCAGATGGATCGCGGCCGTTACCTCGCCATTCCCAAGCCCGGCTATGGCGAACAGACGATCGAGCAGCACGAGGCCATCCTCGACGCGCTCAAGCGCCATGACGCCGAGGGGGCAGCGCAAGCGATGGAACACCATATCGAGACGTCGTTCCGCAACACGCTCGAAGTCGCGGCCGACCTACTCGGATGAGGCGGCCCGCCCGGCGGGCGCACCAAGTCGGAAGCGCTCGGATATGGCGCCGTCATCGGCATGACCAAGTCGCTCGGCAAGGAACTGGCCCAGTACGACATCGCGGTCAACTGCATCTCGCCGGCCACCGCGCAGACGCGCATCCTCGAACAACTGACGGCCGAGCGCATTGAATACATGCACTCGCGTATCCCGCGCGGCCGCCTGCTGGAAGGTCGACGAGGCCGCGACCATGGTCGCCTGGCTCATCTCCAAGGAGAACAGCTTCACCACGGCCTCGACCTTCGATCTGTCGGGCGGGCGGACAACCTATTAGAGTGCGTCGCGCTGAAAACCGGGTCACTTTTGGGCGACATGCATTGGTCGCACACCGGCATGCCGCATTCTGCGGTGCGGCATGCCGGAAGCACGGCCTGTCCGGCGGACGCCGGCACTCCGTCAATGGCCGGCCGGCAGATGGATGGCGCATACCTGCCTCGGCACGATCTCGAGCTCGCCGTCGAGCACGGCGACCGCGATGCCGGCAATGTGCCGCATCACATGGGTGCGACAGTTTCCGGGAGCGATTGAGTTCGCCCGAAGAAGATCAAGGCCTTGTGAGAAAGCCGATGGTACCGTTGGCTGGGATCGAACCAGCGACCTCCGGATCCACAATCCGGCGCTCTAACCATCTGAGCTACAACGGCACGTTTGCCTGAGCAGATCGAGGTGGGAAGTCCCGGCGATCTGCTCTGTCGTTCGGCGATGCGTCCTTACGGGCTTATGGATTCTAATTCAAGGCTTTTGGAAAGCAAAGGGCAGTTCCCCACATCTCGCCGCAACGACGCTGGTTTCGCCGGGCAAAGAAAAAGGCCGGCGGGAGGAGGTGCCGGCCTTTTCCTGTTACGAGCCAGCGGGAGGAGGTGCTGGCTGGTCACCCCGGGGAGCAGAGGGAGGAGGTTCCACTCGCCGGGTATTCGTTGATGGCTGTCATCATACGCTTTATTGGCTTGAAGAAAACGCGACCTTTTGTTGCATCTTCCAACCAAGCGCAAATATTAGGCAGCCTTAATGTCCTTCACGGCCTTCTCGAAGGCGGTCTTGATCGGCTTGGAGACGTCTTCGGCCGCCTTGGAGGCAACAGCCTGGAAGTCCTTGGCCTGCTCGACGGTCATCTCGACGCGCTTGCGCAGGAAAGCGGTCTGCAGCTCGACGACTTCCGACAGCGACTTGGCGCCGATCAGGGCTTCGAGATGCGAGAAGCCGGCTTCGGCATTGGCGCGCAGCGCCGCGATGGTCTTGAGCGACAGGTCGCCGGAAACAGTCTTGGCGGTCTCGTAGGTGGACTCCAGAGCCTTCTGGGTCTCCTCGGCGCCGGTCTTCAGCTTGGCATAGGCCTCTTTCGACTGCTCAACGCCCTTTTCGGCGAAAGCGCGGATCTGGTCGGTGGCCTTGGAAGCGTCGAAGCTCGGGAATTCAACGTTTTCGATCGTCTCGGCGGTCTTGGTCCTGGACATTTTCCATCCTTTTCAGCGGCAGCGGCTTTGACAGAAAGCCGTCTCGTTCATGTATGATGGCAATATAAAGGCAATTTTTGTGCATTGCAATATCTTTGTTGCAGTGCACAAAGAAATTGTTTTCCGCCGTTAACCAAAAGCCCAAATTCCAGCCTTTGCACGTTCTGGCTTGTGGACCTTCGCGCCTGCGGCTTTTATTAACAAAGCGTTAACTGCAAATTTCGCCGCTCCGTGAGGGTTCGCCAAGCGCATGCCGTCCGAATACTCCTTCCTCGATGTTGCCGTGCTCGACGCGGTCCGCCAGCGGTTCGCCGCCGGCGACGCGATCGCGATCCTGTCGGTGGATCTGGAACAGGTGATCTGGGCCAATGGGCCGGGTGCCGCAGCGTTCGGCTATCCTGACATCGAAGCCATCATCGGCGCGTCGGCGCGGCTGCCGCTGATCGCCCGCCGCCAGATCATGGCGACCAGCGGCTTTCCCGAGATCGGCAGCGATCGGGCCATCACGGTCCGGCTGGCAACCGGAATGACCAGCCGCGCCGCCGGCTTCCTCGCCAGCGCCGTGACGCTGCCCGATGACGAAAAGGCGATCATGCTGGCGGTGCCGGCGGCCCAGACGGGTTCGCGCAGCACTGCCGAAATCGCCAATCGGGCGATCAGTGGGTTTACCGAAGACGGTCATTTCATTGCCTTCATCGATGCCGAAGGCAAGGTCGAGGCAGCGTCCGAGGGCTTTGCGGCGCTCGGCATCCAGCCCGAGACGCTGGCGGCACTGGTGGCCGACGTGGCCGCCGAGAGCGAGCGCATCGTCAAGCGCCTCGTTCCGGGCGGCAAGACATCCTACCCGGCCGGCCTCGCCCGGCTGACGCCGGAGCGTCATCTCCTGGTGGTGATCGACGAGAATCAGCTCGAGGAGAGCGGCGCCATCGAGGGAGCGCCGGCGGACGACCGCTCCGACGGAGTGGCCGCTGGCGCCGCCGTGCAATCCCAACCCGAACTCGACAACGAGCCGGCGGCAGAGCCACGGGCGGAGACGGTGGGCCAAGAACCCGACCCTGCCGGAGCCGCCGCTGAAGACATCGTGGAACCGGCAGCGCGGGAGAGCGCGGAAACGGCCGGGCAGACACCGGTCGCGGCAAACAGCGACCAGCCGCCGACAGGCGGAAGGCCGTCGCAGCACGACCACTGGTACTTCAATGCCGACGAGGACGATGGGCGGCCCGCGCCCGCGATGACCGACCCGGAAACCGTGCCTGGACAGACCGCCGCTGACGCTGCCGTCGAAAGAAGCGGAGCGGACGGCATCCAGTCAACCTCACAGTCTGGCCCGACCGCAACTCCGGCCGCCAGGACGATAGACCGCTCGGCGGCGCCGATGCGTTTCGTCTGGCGCACCGACGCCGAAGGCAAATTCAGCACGCTGTCGCCGGAATTCGCCGATATCGTCGGCCAGCCGGCCGCCGATGTGATCGGCCGGCGCTTCAGGGATGTCGCGGCGGCCTTCGGCCTCGATGCGTCCGGCGAGATCGCCGGCCTTCTGGAGCGGCGCGACACCTGGTCCGGCCGCACGGCGCTGTGGCCGGTCGTCGGCACCGACCTGAAGATCCCCGTCGACCTCGCGGCTTTGCCTGTCTATGGCCGCAGCCGCGCTTTCGAAGGCTTCCGCGGCTTCGGCGTTGCCCGCCCCAGTGACGCCGTCGTCGATCCCGAAGCGATCGGCATAGCGCTTGTGCCCAACGGCAAGGCTCCGGCGGCGCCAGAAGCCGTCGAACTTGCCGCTGAAGAGCCGAAAGCCGGCGAACCGAAGGCGGATCCGTTCAAGGGCGAGGTACCGGCGCTGACCATCGTGCCGAAACCGGAGCGGCGCTTTGCCGACAAGGTAATCCGGCTGGCTGAACACCGGCAGCCGGTCAATGACAAAGGGCTGTCGACCCTGGAACGCAGTGCGTTTCGCGAGATCGGCGAACGGCTGAAGAAGGACAGTTCGACGGCCGAGCCGCCGGAGGCTGAAAAGCCCGGCGTCGAAGCACCGGCGCCCACCGAACCCGTGGCGGAAGCACAGGCGCCGGCCGTGAAGACGGACGCTCCAGCCGATGCGACCGGCGAGGTTTCGGAGGCAGACACCGCAACGCCGTCCGAAGAGCCGAAGGATACCGGCGAACACCCGACGACAGAGTCCCAAGGCGACGCGGTCCTGGCCGAGCCCTCCGAGACCGAAGTCGATGCCGAGGACGAAGCGGATCTTGCGCGGCTCGACGGCGTGGACGAAACGGCTCGTGCGGAAGGCGACACCTCGCCCGGTGCAACCGGCTCGCTGCTCGACTATGCCGGCCGGAGTGACGAACCCGGCCCCGTCGCGGACAATGACGAGCCTGCAGTATCCGAACCGGCAGCGGCGGAACCGGAGAGCGCCGAGCCCAAAGCGACAGAGACCGAACCGGTTGGCGCAGACATGACGCATGAGGCCGTCGACGGCGACAGCATGACGTCAGCCGATTTTCGCGATGCCGAGGACAATGAGGATTGGGCCGGCAGCGAGGAAAGCGCGGCGGCCGACGAGCAGGCGGCCAGTGACGGGACAGAGGACCGCGCCGAGCGGCCGCGCTTGCAAGTGCCACCGCTCAAGGCCGAAGGGTTCACGCCGTCTGCATTTTCCGTAGGCGACGAGAGCAAGGCTCCGGATACCTTGCTGCTCGGCAAGCTGCCGGTGCCGCTGCTCATTCATTCGGGCGACCAGTTGCACTATGCGAACGAGGAGTTCCTGAACCTGACCGGCTACGCCGCGCTCGACGATCTCGAGGATGCCGGCGGCCTTGGTGCGCTGTTTGCCGACCCCTACGCCGAGGACGGCGTCTCCGACGGCAGCGACCGGGCGCTGCGGCTGAGGACGCGCGATGGACAGGAATTTCCGATCGACGCCATCCTGCGCTCCGTTCCCTGGCGCGACGGCAAGGCACTGATGCTGGTCGTGCGCCGTTCCGGCGAGGATGAGGCGCCTGTAGCTCTGCATGTGGTCGGCGATGAGCCTACACAGCCCGACATTTCCGAACTCAAGGCGCGCATCGCCGAGATGCGCACCATCATCGATACCGCCACCGACGGCGTCGTGCTGATCGGCACTGACGGCACCATCCGCTCGATCAGCCGCCCGGCCGAAGCGCTGTTCGGTTTCGACAGCGACGAGGTGACCGGCAAACCGTTCGCCTCGCTGTTTGCCATCGAAAGCCAGCGGGCGGCGCGCGACTATCTCACCGGACTGTCCGAACCGGGCGTGGCGAGCGTCCTGAATGACGGCCGCGAGGTCATCGGGCGCGAGGCGCAGGGTCGCTTCATCCCGCTGTTCATGACCATCGGCCGGCTGCCCAACGACAGCGGCTTCTGCGCCGTGGTGCGCGACATCACGCAGTGGAAGCGGGCGGAGGAGGATCTCACCCAGGCGCGTGCGGTGGCCGAACGCGCCTCCTCGCAGAAGACCGATTTCCTCGCCCGCATCAGCCACGAGATTCGCACGCCGCTCAACGCCATCATCGGCTTTTCCGAGCTGATGGTCGACGAGAAGTTCGGGCCTGTCGCCAATGACCGCTACCGCGACTATTTGCGCGACATCAACCGCTCGGGCAACCATGTGCTGGACCTCGTCAACGACCTGCTCGACATCTCCAAGATCGAGGCCGGCCAGCAGGAGATGGCCTATGAGGCGGTGTCGCTCAACGACACGCTGGCCGAGACGGTGGCGATGATGCAGCCGCAGGCCAACCGCGAGCGCGTCATCATCCGCTCCAGCTTCGCCTCGCGGCTGCCGGAAGTGGTGGCCGATTTGCGCAGCGTGCGCCAGATCGCGCTCAACATCCTGTCCAATGCCATCCGCTATACCCAGGCGGGCGGCCAGGTGATCGTCTCGACCGCCTATGAGACCTCGGGCGACGTCGTCATGCGGGTGCGCGACACGGGCATCGGCATGAGCCAGGCCGAGATCGAGCAGGCATTGAAGCCGTTCAAGCAGATCAACGCCCTGAAGCGCGGGCGTGGCGACGGCACCGGACTTGGCCTGCCGCTGACCAAGGCCATGGTGGAGGCGAACCGCGCCCGGTTCACCATCAATTCGACGCCGGGAGAAGGAACGCTTGTCGAGGTCGCGTTCCCCTCGACCAGGGTGCTCGCGGAATAACAGGTTGGGCAGCCAGAAGGTCGGGCAGCCAGCAGCCAATTCCGGCAAAAAGAAAAGGCGCCCAAAGGACGCCTTAGAGATGGAATTGCTGTCACAACGGGGCTTGAGCGAATTCAGATCCTCCGGGGGCTGAGGAACGGGATTTCTCCCTCAAGTTACATGCGACTATCGACGCCGGGCCTTAACAAGTCCTTACCGGCGCCGCGGAAAATTTACGAATGTGTACCACTCGTGAAATCTAGGTAAATTCGCACGACATATTTGGTTAACCATGCCGCTTGCGGTCACTCGGCCAGCTGCGGCAGGTCGCGGAACAGCTCCAGCGCCTCGGGGTTGGCGAGCGCTTCCTTGTTCTTGATGACGCGGCCATGGACCACGTCGCGTACCGCGAGCTCGGTGATCTTGCCAGATTTGGTGCGGGGAATGTCCGACACCGCGAGGATCCTGGCCGGCACGTGGCGCGGGCTTGCGCCGCTGCGGATCTTGGCGCGGATGCGTTTTTCGAGTTCCTCGTCGAGCTGCACGCCAGCTGCCAGGCGCACGAACAGCACGACCCGCACGTCATTGTCGAAATCCTGGCCGATGCACAGTGCCTCCAGGATCTCCGGCATCTGCTCGACCTGGTTGTAGATCTCCGCCGTTCCGATCCGCACGCCGCCCGGGTTGAGCGTGGCGTCCGAGCGGCCATGGATGATCATGCCGCCATGGCCGGTCCATTCGGCGAAGTCGCCATGGCACCAGACATTGTCGAAACGCTCGAAATAGGCGGACCGGTATTTCTTGCCCTCGGGATCGTTCCAGAAGCCGATCGGCATCGCCGGAAAAGCCTTGGTGCAGACCAGTTCGCCCTTCTCCTGGCGGATCGGCCTGCCGTCATCGTCCCAGACATCGACGGCCAGGCCAAGGCCAGGCCCCTGGATCTCGCCGCTCCAGACGGGTTCGATGGGCACGCCGAGCACGAAACAGGAGACGATGTCGGTACCGCCGGAAACCGAAGCCAGGTGCACGTCCTTCTTGATGCCGTCATAGACGAAGCGGAAATCCTCGGGCGACAGCGGCGAGCCGGTGGAGGAGATCGCCCGCACCGTCGACAGATCATGGCTGCGGATCGGCTTGAGACCGGCCTTGCGCACGGAATCGATGAACTTGGCCGAGGTGCCGAAGAAGGTCATCTTCTCGGCATCGGCGAAATCGAACAGCGCGTTGCCGTCGGGGTAGAAAGGCGAGCCGTCATAGAGCAGCAGCGTCGCGCCCGAAGCGAGGCCCGACACCAGCCAGTTCCACATCATCCAGCCGCAGGTGGTGAAATAGAAGAAGCGATCGCCGTCGATGAGGCCGGCATGCAGCCGGTGTTCCTTGACATGCTGGATCAGCGTACCGCCGGCCGAATGGACGATGCATTTGGGAACGCCGGTGGTTCCCGACGAAAACAGGATGTAGAGCGGATGCGAAAACGGCAGCGGCTCGAAGGTGACGGGCTTGACGGCGAAGGGCGAGAGCGCCTCTTCCATCGCCATGGCCTTGTCGATGGTCGCGGCCACATCGGCAGAGGTGCCGAGGTAGTCGACGACCAGGACTTTGCGGACGGTGCCGAGCCTTGCCGCGACCGCCGCGATCTTGTCGGCGACCTCGATCGCCTTGCCATTGTACCAATAGCCGTCGGGCGCGATGAAGACGACAGGTTCGATCTGGCCGAAGCGGTCGAGCACGCCCTGCTCGCCGAAATCGGGGGAGCAGGAAGACCAGACGGCACCGATCGAGGCCGCGGCCAGCATGGCGGCAATGGTCTCCGGCATGTTGGGCATCATCGCGGCAATGCGGTCGCCCTTCTTCACCTTGAGCGACAGCAAAAGCTGCTGCAGGCGCGAGACCAGGCCATGCAGTTCGCTCCAGGACAGCCGCCGTTCGACCTTGTCCTCACCGCGAAACACGATTGCCTCGCCCGCGCCGGTCTTCTTCAACAGGTTCTCGGCGAAGTTCAGCGTGGCATCGGGGAAGAACGATGCGCCGGGCATCTTGTCGCTGTCGACCAAGACGCGCTCGCCCTTTTCGCCGACAATGCCGGAAAAATCCCACACCAGGTTCCAGAATGCCTCGCGGTCCTCGACCGACCAGCGGTGAAGCTCGGAATACGAAGAAAAAGCTGCGCCGGCTTTCGCCTCCGCGGCCTTCATGAAAGCGGTCAAGGGCGCGGCATCAATCTGGTCTTGCGTCGGGGTCCAGAGCGGTACTTCGGCGGCCATGATCGATCCTCCCAGGGTCGACACCGCTTATGCATATCGCAGCGCAGCAGAGCAAGATTTTGTTCGGCCGATGCGGGCAAGTGTGCGCAAATGCCATCGCCGGGCCATAAAGACTTGAAATGCCTCGGCCCTAAGTCGTAGTGACGACTGGACGATTTTTGTCGGAACGGAAGCATACAGGGCGATATGCCGTCATCCTTCATCCGCCGCGGAGTATGGGCGATCGGCGCTGCCGTGATCGTCATCGCTCTCGTGGTCGCTGCCCTGCCGCTGATCGCCTCGACGCGCATCGTGCGCGACCGCATCGCTTGGGAAATGAGCGCGTGGAGCGGTTTTCGCGTCGCCATCGATGGCTCGCCGCGCATCGAGGTCTGGCCGAATTTCCGTGCGATCCTGACCGATGTGACGCTGTCGAAGTGGACGGACACCGATGCGCCGCCGGTCGTCGAGGCCGAACGGGTCGAGGTCGACCTCTCGGCCATGGCGGCATTGCGCGGCGACGTGGAGTTTTCCACGGCACGGCTGGTGCGGCCGACGATCCGGGTGCAACGGTCGGCGGACGGCCTGTTCCTGCCCACGGCGCCGACCGGCGGCCGCATTGCACGCTCCATCGACGCGGCGCGCGGCGTGGTCAGTGCCGATCCGGCCAAGCCCGATCTCGACAAGCTGCCGACCGACACGTTCGGCACGGTGGAGTTCAGGGACGGCCGCATGGTGGCATCCGTCAACGGCAAGGACGTGGAGATCCTGAGCAGCCTCAGCGGCCAGGCGACCTGGGCGGCGATGAACAGCAATGCGACGCTGTCGGCAACCGGGATCTGGCGCGGCGAAAGCGTGACCGTCGACGCCGCCTCGGCAAAGCCGCTGGTGCTGTTTGCCGGCGGCATGGCGCCGCTTACCCTGTCATTGAAGGCCGCGCCCGCCACCTTCTCCTTCGACGGCGCGGCCAGCATGTCCGAGAATGCCTATTTCGACGGCCAGGTGAAGTTCGCGGCTCCCTCGCTGCGCCGCGTGCTGGAATGGACGCAGGCTGGCATCGCGCCGAGCGCGGCGATCGGCTCGGTCAGCATTTCGAGCAAGGTCACCGCGTCGGCCGGGCGCATCAAGTTCGAGAACACCGCACTGGCGCTGGACAACAATCCGGGTATGGGCGCGCTGGACCTGTCGCTTGGCGACGCGCAGCCAGTGATTTCGGGCACGCTTGCCTTCGACACACTCGACCTCAGGTCATTCCTGTCCGCCTTCACGCCGCTGGGACCGGCGAGCGGAGCCGGACCGGGTGACGTCGAGACAAGTTTTGCCGATCGGATCAACCTCGATCTCAGGCTGTCTGCGGCGCATGCCACGGCGGGCGCCATCCAGCTTGCCGATGTCGCCGCCACTGCCCAGGTCAAGGATGGTCTTTCCGTCTTCGACATCTCCGACGCCTCGGCCTTTGGCGGCAACATCCAGACCAGCCTTCGTTTCGACCGCAAGCCCGAGGGCACCCAGGTCGAAATCCGGCTGCTCGCGTCCGATGTCGACGGCGGCGCGTTCGCTACGGCTGCCGGGATGACCCGGCTGGTGCCGGTCGGCACGGGTACGGTTTCGGTCATCCTGAAGGGACCGGGCAGAACCTGGGATTCGATCTTTGAAAATTCCGATGGCTCGGTCTCGGCGACCTTCGGCCCCGGCGCGCTCAGCAAGTTCAACCTGCCGGCCTTTCTCAAGCATACCGAACAAGGCGGCTTCTTCGCACTCGATGATGTTTCGGACGGGACCTTGCCGATCGACGGCGCCGAAGTGAAGGCAACCATTTCGAGAGGCGTGGCGAGGCTGGACAAGGCCGAGGCCAATTCGGCGAAATACAAGATCTGGCTTTCCGGGATAGCCTCCTATGCCGGGCGCGGGCTGGCACTGTCCGGCGGCGTCATCCAGCCGGACCAGGCCGCCACGCAGGCGAATGGCCAGCAAGGCCCCAACCAGTCGTCCTTCTTCGTCGGCGGGACATGGAGCACGCCGTTCATTTCGCCGATAAGCCGCGGCGTTTCGGGCGAGTAGCTTCGCCCGAACCATCCACCGCGCAGCTAGCCGCGCTGGGCGGCCTGTTCATCCAGTTGGCGCTGCACCTCACGCCGCTTGTTGGCGATCGAGGCGATGATGACGCCGACCGCGACCACAGCGATCAGGATGGTGCAGGCGGCGTTGATTTCCGGCGTCACGCCGAGACGGACCTGGCTGTAGATCTTCATCGGCAGCGTGGTGGCGCCCGGCCCGGAGGTGAAGCTGGCGATGACCAGATCGTCGAGCGACAGCGTAAAAGCCAGCATCCAGCCGGACACGATCGCCGGCATGATGACCGGCAGCGTGATCTGGAAAAAGGTCTTCGTCGGCGTTGCACCAAGATCCATCGCCGCTTCCTCCAGCGAACGGTCGAAGGAAACCAGGCGCGACTGAACGACGACCGCCACGAAACACATGGTCAGCGTGATGTGGGCGAGCGTCACGGTCAGGAAGCCGCGGTCGAGACCGACAGCGACGAAGAGCAGCAGCAGCGACAGGCCGGTGATGACTTCCGGCATGACGAGCGGCGCGAAGACCATGCCGGAAAACAGCACCCGGCCCCTGAACCGGGTGTAACGCGTCAGGGTGAGCGCCGCCAGCGTGCCGAGCACGGTCGCCACCGTGGCCGAAATGATACCGACGCGCGCCGTGACCCAGGTGGCGTCCATCAGGCCCTGATTGTGGAACAGCGACACATACCATCTGGTCGAGAAGCCGCCCCAGACGGTGACGAGCTTGGACTCGTTGAAGGAGAAGACGATGAGCAGCACGATCGGCAGGTACAGGAAGGCAAAGCCCAGCACGATCGAGGTGACGTTGAAGCGGCTCCAGGTGGTGTTCATTTGTCCTGCTCCTGCGCCTTGGCCTGTGCCTGCTGGAAGAGCATGATCGGAACGGTCAGCAGAAGCAGGAGGATGACGGCAACGGCCGAAGAGACCGGCCAGTCGCGATTGGCGAAGAACTCGTTCCACAAGGTCTTGCCGATCATCAACGTCTGCGAACCGCCGAGCAGGTCGGGGATGACGAACTCGCCAACGGCCGGGATGAACACCAGCAGGCAACCGGCGATGACGCCCGGCAGGGACAGCGGAAAGGTGATCTTCCAGAAAGCGGCGGTCGGCGGGCAGCCGAGATCCTTGGCCGCCTCGATCAGCGAATAGTCCATCTTTTCCAAGGACGAATAGAGCGGCAGCACCATGAACGGCAGGTAGGAATAAACGATGCCGATGAAGATCGCCGTGTAGGTGTTGAGGATGACCAACGGCTGATTGATGATGTGCAGCGACAAAAGCAGCTGGTTGAGCAGTCCCTCGGGCTTTAGGATGCCGATCCAGGCATAGACCCGGATCAGGAACGACGTCCAGAACGGCAGGATCACCAGCATCAGCAAGGTCGGGCGGATGGTGGCCGGCGCGCGCGCCATGCCGTAGGCGATAGGGTAGCCGACCAGCAGCGTCAGCACCGTCGAAATGGCGGCGATGATCAGGCTGGTGACGTAGGCTTTGAAATAGAGCGCATCCTGCGTCAGCCAGACATAGTTGTCGAAGTTGAGATCGCGAAACCCGGCGAAGAAGCCGGAGACGCCGTCCTTGAAACCGAGCACCGGTGTGTAGGGCGGCATGGCAATCGCCGTCTGCGACAGTGAAATCTTGAAGACGATGACGAAGGGGACGAGGAAGAAGAACAGCAGCCAGAGATAGGGGACGATGATGACGAGGCGGTTGACGAAGCCGGCGCCCAGCCGCGCCAGGAACGGCTTGTCGGCGGCCGACGGCACGGCGGCGTCGGTGACAGCGATGTTGGACATATCAGCCCCCTACCGCGCCAGCACGACGCCGGCGTCGGGCCGGAAAGACACCCAGGCGCGGTCGTTCCAGGTCAGCGGATCCTCGGTCACCCGCACCGCGTTCAAGGCGCTTGCCCTGATGATCTGCCCGTCGTCCAGCCTGACGTGATAGACGGTCATGTCGCCGAGATAGGCGATGTCGTAGACTTCGCCCTCCAGAGCGTTGACGGCATCTGCCGGCTTCTTCGAAGAGACCCTGATCTTCTCCGGCCTGATGGCGAAGACGATGTCGGCATTGGCCTTTGCAGCCGCGCCACCATTCTCGACGACGATCTGGGCTCCGCTTGGGCCGGTGATGCGCGTCGTGTTGGCTGACTGTTCAGCAACCTTGCCCTCGAACATGTTCACGTTGCCGACGAAATGGGCGACGAAGCGCGATGCCGGAGCCTCATAGACTTCCGCCGGTGTCGCAACCTGCATGACCTCGCCCTTGTCCATGATGGCGATGCGATCGGCCATGGTCATCGCCTCTTCCTGGTCGTGGGTGACGACGACGAATGTGAGGCCGAGTTCCTGCTGCAGGTCCATCAGTTCGAACTGGGTTTCCTCGCGCAGCTTCTTGTCGAGCGCGCCGAGCGGCTCGTCCAGCAGCAGCACCTTCGGGCGCTTGGCGACAGAGCGGGCAAGGGCGACGCGCTGGCGCTGGCCACCGGAGAGCTGGTGCGGCTTGCGCTTGGCGAACTGCTCGAGCTTGACCAGCTTCAGCATGTCGGCGACGCGCTTTTCGATATCGGGCTTGGCCATGCCTTCCTGCTTGAGGCCGAAGGCGATGTTGTTTTCCACCGTCATATGCGGGAACAGGGCATAGGACTGGAACATCATGTTGACCGGCCGGCGATAGGGCGGAATGCCGCGCAAATCCTGGCCATCGAGCAGGATGCGGCCAGCCGTCGGTTCCTCGAAGCCGGCAAGCATCCTGAGCAGCGTCGACTTTCCACAGCCGGAGGCGCCCAGCAGCGCGAAGAATTCGCGCTCGAATATGGTCAGCGACAGATTGTTGACGGCGGTGAAGTCACCGAACTTCTTGGTGACGTTCTCGAACTGAATGTATGGCTTGGCGTTCGGGTCCTTCCATGGCGCGAAATCCCTGCGGATGCTGCCAAGCGATTTCATATCCCCACTCCGTCTGTCCTGAGTCCCCAAAGAAAATCGACCCCGGCAGTTGGCTGCCGGGGTCGTGTCGGATTGCTTACTGGCCGGTGACGATCTTGGTCCAGCTGCGCGTGATGATGCGCTGGGTCTTGGGATCGTACGGCTGGACAGTGTAGAGCTTTTGCAACGTCGCTGCGTCAGGATAGACCGACGGGTCGTCCAGAAGAGCCTTGTCGACGAATTGCTGCGACGCCTTGTTGCCGTTTGCGTAGAGCACATAGTTCGACGATTTGGCGATCACTTCCGGCGTCATCATGTAGTTGATGAATTCGAGTGCCTCGGCGGTATGCGGCGCATCGGCCGGAATAGCCATCTGATCGAACCACATCTGGGCGCCTTCCTTCGGCACCGAATAGCCGATCTCAACGCCTTGCTTGGCTTCGACGGCACGGTTGCGTGCCTGGAACACGTCACCAGACCAGCCGATCGCCAGGCAAATGTCGCCATTGGCGAGTGCGTTGATGTATTCGGAAGAATGGAACTTCCTGATGAAGGGCCGCACTTTCATCAGCGCGTCCTCGGCCTTGGCAATGTCGTCGGGCGAGGTGCTGTTCGGGTCCAGACCGAGATATTTCAGCGCCGCCGGAATGATGTCGGCTGGTGAATCCAGCACATAGACGCCGCAGTCCTTCAACTTGGCGAGGCTGTCCGGATTGAAGAACGTATCCCAGCTGTCGATCTTGTCGGTGCCGAGAGCTGCCTGAACTTTCTTGAGATTGTAGCCGATGCCGACGGTGCCCCACATGTAATTGACCGAGTATTCGTTGCCGGGGTCATATTTGGCGGTGCGCTCCGAAACCGTGTCCCACATGTTGGAGATGTTCGGCAGCTTCGACTTGTCGAGCTTCTGGAACACACCGGCCTGGATCTGGCGGGCCAGGAAATTGCCGCTCGGCACGACGACGTCGTAGCCGCTGCCGCCAGCGAGCAGTTTGGTTTCCAGGATCTCGTTGGAATCGAAGGTATCGTAAACGACCTTGATGCCGGTCTTCTTGGTGAAGTCGTCGATGATCGAACTGTCGATGTAGTCCGACCAGTTGAGGACGTTGACGACGCGGTCCGCGGCGTGACCGCCGGCGGTGAAAAGGGTCAGAAATACCGAGGTCGCCGAAAGCCAGAGCGCTTTGCGGATCATGCTATTCTCCTTTGGTGAGTGTTCCGTCGCCGGCTCGTCGCGGCATGCGCGCGGCCGGGCATTTTCGTCAGGGTATTGAGCTTTCCAGGGGACAACAAGAGCCGATCGGCGCGCCGCCTGCGGCCGTCCGGCTGTCCTGGACTGGAAGGAATTACGGCGCCGTCAGAAGCTTTCGCCGCCGCGCGGACAGAAATACAGGAATGTGGTCCGGTCTCGATCGGGCCGCCGGGGAGACTTGGCAAGATACGCCTGTCTTGTTGTTGCCGTATTCCCAGCCTGCCCGGGCGGCAGCGACGTTGTCAATGGCAAAGCTTCGGGCCGGCATCAATTAGGCGACGGCACCCCGGTGACGCCTGCCCGCTGCGGCCGTGCCTGGCGCTTGAACTCTAGCCCGATATGGACAAGCAGCGCCGTGACCACCACCGCGCCGCCGATGATGGTGCGCCCGGACGGCACCTCGGAATGGATGAGCCAGACCCATATCGGTCCGAGAATCGGCTCGAACGTGCCGAGCAGCGCCGCGATGGCCGCCGGGACCAGGCGCGCGCCGGTGGCGAAGAAAGCCAGGCCAATGCCGAGATTGACGACGCCGAAGGCGAAGAGGAAGCCCATGTCGCTGGCCGACACCGCAAAGGTCGACGCCTGCGACGCCGCCAAGCCGGCAGCCAGGATCGTGCCGAGACAGGTCGCAGGCGTCATGCGCACGCTGGAGAACCGCCTTGTGATGACGGTTGCGATCGAGAACATGAACGCGATCAGCAGCGCCAGCCCGTCCCCCATGGGCGAGACGGCGCCATCGAGCGATTCCGACACCATTATGGCAACGCCGGTGATGACGGCGGCGATCGCCACCCAGGTCACGACAGTCACCCGTTCGCGAAACAGCACCCAGGCAAACAGCGCCGCCAGAAGCGGCACGCCAGCCTGCATCAAGAGGATGTTGGCAACAGTCGTGTAGGCGAGTGCCACGACGAAGGATGTCGACGCGATGGCGAAGCAGAACCCCACGGCGAGACCGGGCAGGCCCATGTCGCGAAACGATCTCAGCATGCCGCGCCAGCCGTCACGCCAGGCCATGAAGGAGAGCAGGAAAGCGGCGGCCCAAACGGAGCGCCAGAAGATGACCGTCCAGCTGTCGCCGACGGTGATGAAGCGGGCGATGGTGCCGCCGAAACTCCACATCAGAGCCGACAGGAAGACCAAAAGCATGCCGACGCGTTCCTCGCGCGGCGAGGCTGTCGGGGTAACAAGGCCGGGCGATGATGCTGCGTCTGTCATGGGCGCGACTGTCGAGCTTTTGTGGACGGGACGATGCGCAAGGGACGACAAAAAACTGCTCTGTTCGCGTAGCGCAAAGACTTGCGCCGCGGGTGATCCAGACACCGGCGACGATTGTGGCACCTTTGCTGCCGCGTTACTGGAAGTCGAAGGCGCTCAGGCCGGTCACCATCTCGTCGAGGCCGAGCGGACGCGTCACCGGCGGCTCGGCACGCGCCAGGCAGCCGACGCGTTCGCAAAGCCGGCAGGCGGGCCCGACAGGCGTCGCCGCAATGACACCTGGTCCGGACTTTCCGGCGGTCGTCGCGCCCGGCAGTGCCGCACCATAGACGATGTCGTCGCGAAAGCCGATGTCGCAGCCGAGCAGCAGCGCGGTGCGGCGCGGTCGTTCGGAGAACGCGCCCTGCGGCCCTTCCAGCGTGCGGGCGATGCACAGGAACTCGGCACCGTCGGGCATTTCCACCGCTTCGACGAAGACTTGGCCGGGCTGGGAAAAGGCGACATGCACGGGCAGCTTGGGACAGCCGCCGCCGAAGCGGCTGTGCGGAAAACCCTGGCTGCCGGCCTTGCGGAAGCGATTTCCCGCATTGTCGACCTCCAGCATGAAGAAGGGTACCCCTGGGGCGCCCGACCGCTGCAGCATGGTCAGCCGGTTCGCCGCCTGCTCGAAGGAGACGCCGAAGCGCGAACGCAGGACATCGATGTCGTAGCGGGCGCGAACGGCGGCGGCGTAGAAGGCCTGATAGGGCATCATCAGCGCATGCGCCGCATAGCGGCCGAGTTCGAAGCGGGCGAGACGACGGGCTTCGTCCGTGCTCAGCTTGAGCGCCTGGATCTCGCCGGCGACCGCGACCGTCATGCGGATCAGGCAGGCTTCCATCGCCACTTCGCGCAGCTGGTCGAACGGCGACAGCCGCTCCGACAGGAACAGCCGCTGCGAGTGACGATCGTAACGGCGGCGCCAGTTCGGCATGGTGGCAACCGGCAGCACCTTGACGACGATGCCGTATTCGCGCTTCAGCCAGGCTTTCAGCGCGCCGAACAGGTCGTCGCCGGGATCGAGCACTGACGTAAAAGCCTCGGCTTCCTCCTCGAGTGCCGAAAAATGGTTCGGCCGCCGCTCGAAGGTCTCATGTACCTCGTCGATCGGCAGGCGGGCGCCGGAAAGCGCCGTCGCCCGCCCCTCGCGGGCGAGAAGCTCGTTGAGATCGGACAGCCGCTCGGCCTGCTCGCGATAGGCGCGAAACAGCTTTATCACCGCGGCGGACGCATTGGGCGCCGCCTCCGCAAGCTCGATCAGCTCCTGATCTCCAGGCAACTCGCCGACCAGCAGCGGATCGGTGAACACTTCCTTCAGGGCAGCGACAGACCCCCTTGCCTCGCCCTGCAACTCATGCGGATCGACCTTATAGACGGACGCCAGTTTCAGGATCAGCTGCACCGTCAGCGGCCGCTGGTTGCGCTCGATCAGGTTGAGATAGGACGGCGAGATGCCGAGCCCCTCGGCCATCGCCGTCTGGGTCAAGCCCTTGGCGTTGCGGATGCGGCGGATGCGCGGCCCGGCGAATATCTTCTGGTCAGCCATCGGCTATCCTTGACAGGAATTTACACAATTTCCACGGCAATCACGCTGCCGATTTCTTTACAATAATGACAGATTTACAGCGGCCCTTTGTCAAACACAACACAAGTTTTCCCTTATATCCCGGCATATGTGTGGATTTATCTGGCTCATTCCGCGCCGCAATGTAAATTCAGTCACATTCCAGATGGCCAATGACTGGCCACCGGCCATAGCGCAGCAATCCTTCGGAGTATCCCATGACCGATTTTTACAACCTCGTTCCATCGGCGCCGGAAGGCCGTTTCGACGGGATCGAACGTCCCTATTCGCCGCAGGATGTGAAGCGGTTGCGCGGTTCGGTGCAGATCCGCCAGAGTCTCGCCGAAATGGGTGCCAACCGGCTGTGGAAGCTCATCCATGAGGAGGATTTCGTCAACGCGCTCGGCGCCATGTCCGGCAACCAGGCGATGCAGCAGGTGCGCGCCGGGCTGAAGGCGATCTACCTGTCGGGCTGGCAGGTTGCCGCCGACGCCAACACGGCGTCCGCCATGTATCCGGACCAGTCGCTCTATCCGGCCAATGCGGCGCCCGAACTGGTCAAGCGCATCAACCGCACGCTGCAGCGCGCCGACCAGATCGAGACCTCCGAGGGCAATGGGCTTTCGGTCGAGACCTGGTTCGCGCCTATTGTCGCCGATGCGGAAGCCGGCTTCGGCGGACCGCTCAACGCCTTCGAGATCATGAAGGCATTCGTCGAGGCGGGCGCCGCCGGCGTCCACTACGAGGACCAGCTGGCGTCGGAAAAGAAGTGCGGCCATCTCGGCGGCAAGGTGCTGATCCCGACCGCCGCGCACATCCGCAACCTCAACGCCGCGCGCCTGGCGGCGGACGTGATGGGCACGCCGACGCTGGTTGTCGCTCGCACCGATGCGGAAGCGGCCAAGCTGCTCACCTCCGACATCGACGAACGCGACCAGCCTTTTGTCGACTATGGCGCCGGGCGCACGGTTGAAGGTTTCTATCATGTGCGCAATGGCATCGAGCCCTGCATCGCCCGCGCCGTCGCCTACGCGCCTCACGCGGACCTGATCTGGTGCGAGACGTCCAAGCCGGATCTGGCGCAGGCCAGGAAATTCGCCGAGGGCGTGCGCAAGCACCACCCGGACAAGCTGCTCGCCTATAATTGCTCGCCGTCGTTCAACTGGAAGAAGAACCTCGACGACGCGACGATCGCCAAGTTCCAGAAGGAACTCGGCGCCATGGGCTACAAATTCCAGTTCATCACGCTCGCCGGCTTCCACCAGCTCAACTACGGCATGTTCGAATTGGCACGCGGCTACAAGGCGCGGCAGATGGCTGCCTATTCCGAGTTGCAGGAAGCCGAGTTCGCCGCGGAAGCCAACGGCTACACCGCGACCAAGCACCAGCGCGAGGTCGGCACCGGCTATTTCGACGCCGTGTCGATGGCGATCACCGGCGGCCAGTCGTCGACCACCGCCATGCATGAATCGACGGAGCACGCGCAGTTCAAGCCGGCTGCGGAATAAGTCCACGAAAAGACGACCAACAGAGGAAACGCCCGACAGGGCTTCGGACACAGGAGAAGACCAATGGCATCGATAAGCCGCGTCAAGGAACGGGCGGAAGAGCAGTCCACCACGATGAGCGTCGACCAGCAGGCGACGATCCGCATGCTGGCCAATGACCTGCACAGGCTGAACCAGTCGGTGATGAAGGCGGTCGAGGCAGGTGTCTCGGTGGAGCTCGTGCGTTCGGCCAGGCACCATGGCGGCGACGGCAATTGGGGCGATCTGCTGATCCCGGTGATCGTCACGCAGCAGAGCCATGGCTGACCGGGCTGACCGGAAATCGTTGCAACCGGCCCTTCACCTGCGCAGCATATGCGCAGGTGAATTTTATTTTCATGCGACCAAGCAGTGGACAGGGCAGTACAGTACTGTTGCTTGACTCCACTGTCGTACGAGGTGCTCTCGGGAGCCTTTTATTTCAACTTGACACGGGGGCGATCTCACGCCAATTGTCACTCGGATTTCAACTCTGCATTGAAACGGGAGCGAGCTTCTTGGCCGACTTGGGTGCCCTGTGAATCGTGAGGGCGAGACCGGAAGACATCTGAATCCGGGGACCCGAGGTTCAAGCAGCGAGACGATCCACGATCCCTCGAAGGTGCTGGTCGTCGGAAAATCGCCGATCAATCGCGTGGTGGTGTCGAAGATTGTCGAGCGCTCCGGGCTCCGACCAATCTCGGAATCACCCGATATGGCGGCGCGGACCTTGCGCTTGCTGGTCCCCGGCGCGATCGTGCTGGACGGCGGCCCCGACAACAAGGACTGCGACAATCTGATGTCCGGCATCGAAACGTTGCGACGCGCTTCGGGGAAATCGTTCCCTCCCGTGATCCTGCTTTCGACCAAGAATGGCACGACGGAAAGCCTGGGCTTGTCGAGTATCATCGATGCGGTTGTGACCAAGCCGATCACACCTGAACGGCTGCAACCGGTGATCGACCGCCTGGTCAGCCGCTAAAGCAAGTCGGGGAAGCGGTTTTCATTCCGGAACCGCGCGGGACCTAGCTGGTGGAAGCAGCGATCAACCTCGTTTCGTGATGCCCTGGACCAGTTCGGGCAATTGCCCGAGATCGGATATCTGCAGGAACCGCGGCTCGGCGACCGGCGCCTCGACATGGTCGAGCACCCAGGTCAGTTCGTGCGGCACATGTACGCCCCAACCGCCGGCTTCGATGGCCGGCATCACATCCGACTTCAATGAATTGCCGACCATCATGCTCTTTGCAGGACCGTCGCCATGGCGGCTGAAGAGGCGCGCATAGGTCGCGGCATTCTTGTCGCTGACGATCTCGACCGCGTCGAACAGGTCGCCGAGGCCCGATCCGGCCAGCTTGCGTTCCTGGTCGAAGAGGTCACCCTTGGTGATCAGCACCAGGCGGTAGGCGCCGGCGAGTTTCTCCACCGTCTCACGCGCGTGCGGCAGGGGTTCGATCGGGTGGCTCAGCATCTCGCGGCCGGCATCGAGAATCTCCGCTATGACCGAAGCCGGCACCCGCCCATCGGTGACCTCGATCGCCGTTTCGATCATCGACAGCGTAAATCCCTTGATGCCGAAACCATAAACGGCGAGGTTGCGCCGTTCGGCCTCCAGCAGTCGCGCCGAGATCTGTTTCTCCTCGGCATGATCGGCAAGCATGGCGGCGAAGCGCTTTTCGGTCATGCGGAAGAACTGCTCGTTCTGCCAAAGCGTATCGTCGGCGTCGAAGCCTATCGTCGTCACTTCGCTACTGGTTCGCATCGCCGACTTCTTGTGTGCAGAACGCCCCGAACGTAAGCCGACCCGCGGGCAATTTTCAACCACGAAGGCAAATGCCGGAAGCGGCTCCCCTTCCCTTCGGCAGCCGGGCACGGCTATACTCCGAAATCCGCAACTCCATCTGGTGAATGATGCCGCCTGCAAAAAAGGAAGTCCGTCCGTCGAGCCGCGGAGGACGGGCGCGCACGCCTGCTTTCGTGAAAAACCTGCGCGGCGTGAAGAACTGGAAGGAAGTTAGCGAATGGCTGGAATGGCGCGGCATCGAGGATATCGAATGCATCACGCCTGACCAGGCCGGCGTCGCGCGCGGCAAGATGATGCCGTCGAAGAAATTCACCTCAAACACCTCGCTGGCGCTGCCTTCGGCCGTCTTTATGACAACGATTTCCGGTGGCTATCCCGAGGACGGCAACGGCTTCCATTATCCCGAGGACGACGGCGACCTCAAGCTGATGCCGGACCTCTCGACGCTGACTGTGGTGCCCTGGGAGGAAGACCCGACCGCCGCCGTCATCTGCGACCTCGTCCACCAGGATGGCCGTTCGGTCGAATTCACGCCGCGCAATGTCTTGAAGCGCGTGCTTGCAGCCTATGACCGACTGGGGCTGAAGCCGGTGGTGGCGCCCGAGATCGAATTCTACCTGGTGCGCAAGAATCCGGATCCGGACTATCCGCTGACCCCGCCGGTCGGCCGCTCGGGCCGCGCGATCGGCGGCGGCGCCGGATATTCGATCGCCGGCGTCAACGAGTTCGATGAACTGATCGACGACATCTACCATTTCTCCGAAAGCCAGGGCCTGGAGATCGACACGCTCATCCATGAAGAGGGCGCCGGCCAGCTCGAGATCAATCTGCGCCACGGCGACCCGATCGAGCTTGCCGACCAGGTGTTCATGTTCAAGCGCACGATCCGCGAGGCGGCGCTGAAACACGAGATCTATGCCACCTTCATGGCCAAGCCGATCCAGGGCCAGCCGGGTTCGGCCATGCATATCCACCAGTCGATCATCGACAAGAAGACGGGCAAGAACATCTTTTCGTCCGAGGACGGCTCAGAAACCGAGGACTTCTTCCACTTTATCGGCGGCATGCAGAAGCATGTGCCGAACGCGCTGGTGATGTTCGCGCCCTATGTCAATTCCTACCGCCGGCTGACACAGGCGGCCTCGGCCCCCGTCAACAACAAATGGGGCTATGACAACCGAACCACGGCGTTCCGCGTGCCACGCTCCGATCCGGCGGCCCGGCGTGTCGAAAACCGCATCCCGTCCTCCGACGCCAACCCCTATCTGGCGCTGGCGGCCTCACTTGCCTGCGGGCTGATCGGCATCACCAGGAAGATTAAGGCCGAGCCTCCGGTACTGACGACCGCCAATGCGCACGAGATCGACCTGCCGCGCAGCCTGCTCGAAGCCGTCGACCTGTTCGAGGGCGACGAGGAACTCTGCGCGCTGCTGGGCAAATCCTTCGCCGCGACCTATGCGGCGATCAAGCGGGCCGAATTCGAGACCTTCATGGAAGTGATCAGCCCGTGGGAGCGGGAGTATCTGTTGCTGAATGTTTAGGGGAGTAGGGGAGTAGGGGAGTAGGGGAGTAGG